>NZ_JBRJHG010000009.1:0-206576 GCF_053628895.1 Marinobacter sp. MBR-105
GCAGAAATTGCCAAAGCTATTGAAGTCGTTTTTTGGTCATCCGGACCTGGCTTATATCTCCGGATGATGTTCGCTTACTTTATTTCGGATTAGTATTTCACCTACATGGACTCCCCCTGCGGTCAAGCAACGCCATTTGAATCCGAAGCGGTTTGAGACTGCGGCTCTACATTCGGCCTCTTTGTGGGCATTTTTGCCCGGGCCAGGATGATGATGCGTGTGAGCGGGGACCTTATTCGTTAGTCGGCTTCGCTGAGCCGCAGAAATAAACAGGTTCTCCCACTCTCGGTCTGACCGTTCCGTCATCGCTTGCCGTTGCAAGACTCTTCTGGCAGGCTTGTTCTGCCTGTCGTTGGTGCTCGGTTTTAGCCCTCCACAGGCTGTGTCTTAAACTCGGTTTGATTCATGAGTAGTGCCCATATAATCCGGGCGTTCTTGGCCGCCATCGCAACGGCGGCCCGCTTGTATCCACGTCGTTCCACCAGGTCTTTGGCCCAGTCACTGAGTCGATCATTCTTATCCGGTAATTTTGCAATCACTGCCCGGGTGCCATGGATCAGCAGCGTTCGCAGGTATTTGTCCCCGCGCTTGGTGATTCGGCCAAGTCGCACCTTGCCACCGGTCGAGTATTGTCGGGGCACCAGACCCAACCATGCGGCAAAGTGTCGCCCACTTTTGAACTGTCTGGGGTCAGGCGCACTGGCCAGCAGGGCTGTTGCGGTCTGTGGTCCGATACCCGGTATGGCCATAAGGCGCTTGGCCTGCTCATCGCTCCGGGCCATCGCTTCGACCTCCCGATCGTAAGCCAGGATTTCTTCATCGAGCTGTCGAATGCGTTGGTTGATGTTGTTGATTAAGCGGCGAGCGAGCATGGGTAAGTCGTTTTCGGCATCCTCCAGGATTTCGGGAACCCGGCGCCGTGCGGCGTAACGGCCCTGGGGAATGATCAGTCCGAACTCGGCCAGCAGCCCACGAATCTGATTGATCTGCGCGGTGCGTTCTTTGGTCAGTCCACGGCGAATACGATGCAGGCACAGTACGGCTTGCTGGTCTTCGGTCTTGATTGGAACAAACCGCATATTCGGCCGACCTACTGCCTCACAGATGGCCTCGGCATCGTTGTCGTCGTTCTTGCTGCTCTTGCGATAGGGCGCGACAAACCGGGGTGCAATGATTCGGACATCGTGGCCGAGTTTGGTCATTTCCCGAGCCCAATGGTGGGCACCCGAGCAGGCTTCCATGCCAATCAGGCAGGGTGGGAGCTGAGCGATATAAGGCAACAGCTTGGGCCGGTTCAGTCGTTTGCGAACCACGACCTTGCCGTGTTGATCGGTGCCATGAATACTGAACACAGTTTTCGCCAGATCGATGCCAATGGTTGTAACATTCATGATGACTCCTCCTGCTTTTGATTGAAGATGTCAGACACCTTCAATGTGGCACATCGATGCCGTGGGAGCAGGGGGAGTCCATATCATTCGCTATGGTGCTCTCGGTTTACCAGAGCAACAGTAATGTGTCTGGCTACGGGAAATTCCGCCGGTTGTGGCTCACGCATCCTTTGCGCTCACTGAAAGCTGTCGGTCGTAGGATATGATATCCATAGGCCGTATGAGTTGTGCATTGCTTTCGCAATTTTGGGCAAACTAAGGGCACAGCTCTACTCGGTCGTCAATTTCAATTTATGGACTGACCGCTCACCAAGGACTTCAGTTCAATATCCGGATCCTTCAACATTTCAGGATTGACCTGCCTGCGTTGTTGAACGAGGGTCTTGCCGACCATAAAAGCGATGGGCAGGTTGACCGCATCAACAGCAATGACACAGCCATCGCGGAGATAGAACACCGCAAATCCCTTGTCTTCCGGGCTTCCGCGCAGCACACGCTGATCATGATGTTGCGACAACCCCACCATCTGCAGACGCACGTCATATTGGTTCGACCAGAACCATGGAGCGCTGTTATAGGGTTTCTCCTCGCCCATCAGGGTTGCCGCCGCTGTCCGGGCCTGATCAACCGCGTTGGCGACAGATTCAAGGCGCTGCATCTTCTCGAAGAAAAGATTCCGGTGGCGGGTACAGTCGCCGATCGCCAGGATGGCGGGATCTTCTGTGCGGGTAAACTCGTCAACAATAATGCCGTCATCACAGGGCAGGCCGGCGGCCTCAGCCAGGGCGGTTTCCGGCACAACACCCACTGAAACGAGCACGATGTCGGCCGGTACAGTGCCGCCGCTCGCCAAGGTCACGCCAGCCACATGCCCCTGATCGCCCGCTTCGAAACCGGTTACCGCCGTGTTCAGCCGCAGATCCACGCCGGCGCTGCTGTGTTTGGTGTAAAAAAACTCTGAGATTTCCGGGCCTGTTACACGCTGCATAAGACGCTCGGCCGCTTCCAGTACTGTGACATTAACGCCTTTTTTGGTGGCACTGGCTGCCACCTCAAGTCCAATGTAACCACCACCCACGATGACCAGGCGCTTCCCCGGGAGCAATTCTTCACGCAGGGCATCCGAGTCAGCTATGTCGTGCAGATAATAAATGCCCTCCAGGTCAGCCCCGGGTGCGTTCAGGCTTCGGACGTGGGACCCCGTGGCCAGAACCAGTCGATCGTATTTCAATGTGCTCTGGTCCGACAGGCTGATGGTCCTGTTGTCCCGATCAATCTGTTCGGCACGCACACCAAGCCGCAACTGATGGCCGGCGTTCTCGTACACCGAGCGCGGCTTCAGGTACAGCGACGCCTGATCAACCTCTCCTGCCAGATAGTTCTTGGACAGGGGCGGCCGCTGATAGGGTGGATGTGGTTCTTCGCCCACCAGAATCACTTCCTGTTGATATTTTTTTTGCAGCAGGGTTGTCAGGAGCGCACCCGCTGCGTGCCCGCCGCCAACGATGACTGTCGTCTCTTTCTGTTGGTTTGCCATAGTCTGTCTCTGCCTGTTGTTCTCTGGGATCAGATTGATCAGAAGTCCGGATGCCAGCTGTGCGCCGGGATGCCCCCCGCAGCGCTAGCCGACCGTCTCCCCGGCATCCTCAAGTATCATCGCGGCGCCTTTCTCGCCGATCATGGTTGCCGGCTGATTGGTGTTTCCGCCGACCAGCGTCGGCATGATGGAGGCATCGACCACCCGCAGGCATTGCAGGCCATGCACGCGCAGGCGCGGATCGACCACCGCCATCGGATCAACACCCATCTTGCAGGTGCCAACCGGGTGGTACGCTGATTCACCGCTGCGCCGTACCCATGCGGCGAGATCGTCGTCATTCTGGAGCGCCGGCCCGGGCGAGACCTCAACCTCGTGGTGCGGGGCAAAGGCCGCCTGCGCCAGGATTCTGCGCACCAGATGTACCCCGCGTACCAGTCGCTCGACATCGGCGGACTCGGCCATGTAGTTGGGGTCGATCAGCGGCGCCGCAAACGGGTCGGCACTGTGCAGACCGACGCGCCCGCGCGACGATGGCCTGAGCCCGTAGATCATCACCGCGTAGCCATAACCGCTCATCGCGGTCTTCAGGTCTCGCCCGTGATCGTCGTACAGCATTGGCGCGAAGTGCAGCTGCAGGTCGGGTATCGGCTCCTCGGGCCGGGAGCGGATGAACCCGCCGGCCTCGGCGCCGTTGCTCGACAGCACGCCCCGCCGGCCGCTCAGATACGTCAGAGCGCCCCACAGCCCCTTGAGCCAGTAGCTCGGATGCATCGAGATGCTTTGGCGGCTGCGGGCGCTGACGCGCACGAACACGTCGATATGATCCTGGAGATTCTGCCCGACGCCCTCCAACGCATGGCGCAGTTCTATGCCATGCCGGGACAGTTCCTCCCGCGGACCGACCCCGGACAGCATCAGCAGTTGCGGCGAGTTGAACGCGCCGCCGCAGAGCACAACTTCGCGCCTGGCACGAACCTGCGTCTGCCCCGTTGTATCGCGGTATTCGACACCGGTGGCGCGGGTGCCTTCGAGTAGCACCCGGGTGACATGCGCGCCGCTGCAAACCGTCAGGTTGGAGCGCCCCGCAGCGGGTTCCAGATACGCCCGCGCATTGCTACAGCGTGTGCCGTCTTTCTGGTAGGCGTAGTAGAAGCCCACGCCCTCCTGCTCACTGCCGTTGAAATCTGTATTGAGCCGGTACTTCGCCTGGGTTGCCGCCTCGACAAACGCAATGCTCAGCGGATTGGTATAGCGCCGCTCGGCAACGTTCAGCGGACCACCCTGACCATGAAATTCTGCCTCATTCAGCGTAAGTTTGGGCTCGAAATGTTCCGATCGGCGGAAGTAGGGCAACACCTCGGCGTATGACCACCCGTTGCACCCCAGCCGTGCCCACTCGTCGTAGTCCCGGGCATGCCCGCGAATATAGACCTGCGCGTTCATGGCGCTGGAACCGCCAAGCATCTTGCCCCGCGGCTGAAAAAGCGCCCGGTCGTGCATGTGACGCTGCGGTTCGGTATTGAACTGCCAGTTGTAGCGGCGGCTGAACATCAGCTGCAGGAAACCCAGCGGCATGTTCACGAAAGGGTTGCGCCGGCTCTCCGGGCCGGCTTCGAGCAGCAGCACTGAATAGCGACCGCTCTGCGACAGGCGGTTGGCGACGGCACATCCGGCCGAGCCCGCGCCAACCACCACATAATCAAATTGCTCGGTCGTCATCCTGATCAGCCGGCTTTTTTGCCTTTCGGCGTCAGTTTGACCATCACCTCCGAATAGCCCCGCACGAAGTTGGACTGCACCCGCTTGGGCTCTTCGACGACTTCGATGTTGTCGAAGCGTTTGAGAATTTCTTCCCAGAGGATGCGCAGTTGCAGTTCCGCCAGACGGTTGCCCATGCAACGGTGCACACCGTAGCCAAACGACATATGGTTTCGCGCGTCCTTGCGATCGATAATGAACTGATCGGGGTTCTCGAACTTGCGCTCGTCCCGGTTACCCGACGCGTACCACATGACAACTCGATCACCCTTTTTGATGGTCTGGCCACCCAGCTCAACATCCTGCTTGGCGATTCGGCGCATATAGGCCAGCGGCGTTTGCCAGCGGATGATTTCCGAGACCATGTTCGGAATCAATTCCGGCTTTGCCTTCAGTTTTTTGAATTCTTTCGGGAACTCATTCATGGCCACCAGGCCACCACTCATCGAGTTGCGAGTGGTGTCATTGCCGCCAACGATGAGCAGCGTCAAATTACCGATAAACTCCATCGGGCGATTGATAAGGTCTTTCGTTTCATCGTTGCTCTGCAAAAGGCTGATCAAATCGAAACCGGGCTCCTCGCCTGCCGCGCGGCGCGCCTCCTTGTCCCGCCAAAGCCTGGAGAAGGACCAGGCCATGTCTGCCGCATCGTCAAACATGATCTCTTCATCAGCGTACTCGCCGCCGGTGGCCGATGCTGCACCGGCCATTCGATCCGACCACTCAACCAGCTTGTGACGTTCCTCGTAAGGAAAATCCAGAAGGGTCGCCAGCATGCGGCCGGTGAGTTCCTTGGATACAACAGGCACCCAGTTAAAGGGCTTGTCCAGAGGCAGGCTGTCAAGCACATCGCCGGTGCGTGATCGGATCAGCCCCTCCATCTCCTTCAGGTTCTTCGGCGCCACCACGCCCTGCACCGAGCTGCGCTGCACATCGTGTTTTGGCGGATCCATTGCAATGAACATTTCTACCGACAGCCCCTCGGGAGGGTCACCCAGAATGATTTGCGGCTCGGCGGAAAACAGGTCGTGACTCTTATCCACGAACAGGATGTCTTCAAAGCGAGTTACCGACCAGAAGGGGCCGAAGGGACTATTCTTCTGGTAATGGACCGGCGCCTCATCACGTAACCGTTTGAAATAGGCACGCCATTGACCCTGTCGGTATAAAAACGGATTGCTGACATCGATGTCCTCAAGGGCCAGCGTGTTAACGTCCGGGATGGGTGTTTCAACGAAGTCGGGCACCGGTCGACGCGGGCCAATGGTCTTCTTCTTGGCGCTCATTAACAGTTTCAGCCCCTGGATTTGCCTGTGCATTGGCACCACCCTGGAGGTGGCATTAATCAGTCGGGACTGAATGTCGTCAAATGTTCTGGATAGTGTTGGCATGCGTCCTCCTGTGTTCACATCTGGAACTCGGGCAAATGCACGGTCATGCCGTCCATTTCATCAGTCAGTACCACCTGACAGCCCAGGCGCGAAGTGCTCGCCCGCTCCGGTGTCATTGACAGCATTTGTTCTTCCTCATTGCCAGGCGTGCCTGTCTTGCTGAACCATTCGTTCGTGACGATAACGTGGCAGGTACCGCAGGCGCACTCCCCCCCACAATCCCCGTCGATACCGGGAATGGCGCTATCAACAGCGATTTGCATTACCGAGGAACCAGCTTTGAATTCTGCGACATGTTCAGTTTGATCATGTTCGATAAACGTAACTTTGCCCAATGTTGTTCTCCTACCAGCATTGATGATTGACAGATATTGCCTGTCTGCCAGCATATTTTTCAGGTCATTTCTTGACAAGCAGGGGTCATTTGAAGACAAAATGGCGAAACTTTAGGAAGGGGGGTATCAATGATGGCGGCGCGGAAGAAAATGGAGGAGTTGCAAAGTCCCGGTCCGGATATTCCATCGAATTACTCACGGCTAGTTGCACGTGAGCTGAATCTGACAGCCAGACAACTTCCGCGTCTGCTGCGGGGCACTGGACTTGGGGTGACGCAATTTTTGAGCGAGGACGGACTGCTTACTGTGGCTCAGCAGATACAGATCCTGCGTAATGCAATGGATCTGTCCGGCCAGCCAGAATTTGGGTTAAGGCTGGGTAAACGAATGACTCCGGCAACCCACGGAGCAATGGGGTTCGTGGCTTACAGCAGCCCCGACCTCCTCACTGCTCTACACGCGATTCGGACATTCCTGCCCACGCGCGCGAGCTTCATCCAGTTGCACTTGCAGCAAGTCGGTGAGCGTTTGGAATGTATTCTGCAGTACCTGGGGCCATTAGACGATGACATACAGCGTTGCCTGTCGGATGCGATGGTCAAGGCACTTTTCGAATTCGGCGAGTTCATGGTTGGCCGCCCTTTGCGCGAGGCTGAAGTATGCTTTGCCCATCCGAAACCCGAGTATCACGCAACGTATTCGGACTTTTTGTCCGGGCAGATTCACTTTGATTGCAGCCAATTAAAACTCAGCTTGCCGATGGCCTTGTGTCGGGAACCAAACGCCTCTGCCAATCATGAAAACTATCATCTGGCCATGCGACAGTGTGAAGCCATGCTTGCGCAACTTCAGTCCGATAAGCCAAGCTACCAGACCCGGCTGAAGAAGATGATGTTGTCCCGGCCGCCGGGAACGCTCAGTGAAGAGGAAGCGGCTGCTTCTCTGTTCATCAGCAAACGCACCCTGGCGCGTAAACTCAACCATGAAGGCAGCAGTTTTCGAAAAATCCGTGACGAGATTCTGTCTCAGCAGGCAGCGCTATACCTGCGTGACAGCGAACTGTCAATCGAGGCCATTGCCGCGTTGATGAATTATCACGACAGTGCCAATTTCAGACGCGCCTTCAAACGCTGGTTTGGCCAGCCACCTGAGCAATTCAGGCTAAACGTCAGATCACACACCATCTATACACGTGATTAACAAACATAAACCGGCGCTAATTACGCTTGGGGAGCCAGTGCCTATGTTCGTACACTTTTCCTGATTACACCATCCATGATGACGTTCCAGACAAAATCACCAATGCCGTCGAGTGTATAGACACCTTTCGGATCAAACCAGGTTGCGACCCAGTTGAGCGCCCCGAGGCCGATTAGGCGAAGCAGGCGAGCATTGACATCCTTCCGAATCACGCCTTGCTCAATCATCGTTTCGATGATCTCGGCCCAAAGGGATTCATACTGGTCACGCAAAGCGATGATGTCCCCGCGGGCCTCCGCGCTCAGTGAACGCCACTCAAACAAAAGTACGTAAACCGTATCCGAATCAACCAGCAGGGCGTGCAAATGTGCGTTGATACAAAGACGCAATCGTTCCACGGGATCGTCCGAGCTGGCGTACGCGGTTTCAACCTCTGTTGTAACCAGGTCTACTCCCCGACGCATCAGCTCAACGAGCAGCGCTTCCTTGCTGCTGTAACGATAATACAGACTTCCGGGCAGCATATTGCAGGCTTCGGCAATCTCCTTTAGAGACGTCCTTTCAAAACCTTTCTCTCGAAAGAGCCGGGCGGCGTTAGACAAAACGTTACCCTGATCGCCTAATTTGCTTGCAGGGGTAATCTGTCTGTCAACCATGGCTTAACCATCTCCTGAGCAATCCCGTTTATTAATCATCAGAGCAGCCATCATTCGATTCGTTTCACTGATCGCACGCCATTACACCGGTGCCGTGCCATTTGGATTAACAAAGTGTTGACTTTTGGTTGGTTGACCAACCAAACTTTGGAAACAATGCTACTCACAAGAGAACGCCATGGCAATGACCTATGACAATCCACTGGTCCTCTACACTTCCGCCCCTGCGCGAAATGCATGTCAGACTGGGCGGATCTGATGAACGATCTGAACAAACTTCAGCACAGTGACGCTGTGACGACGGCGTGGCAGTTCACCGAACAGGTTCCTCACGGCAGGGATCTGGGCATGCAAGTTGTCTCGGTAGACCAGGGCCAGGTCTGTATGCGGCTAACCCCGCAGTCATGGATGTTCGCCCATAAGGATACAAAAGAAATCTGCACCAGCGTACTTTACTCGCTGGCAGACTCCGCCGGAGGCTTGGCGGTATTCGCGGGTGCCCTGGAGTTGATGCCCATTGCCACTCTGGATCTGCGCATGGATTATTTGCGGCCTGCCATCGGCGACCGGGCCCTGTCAGCGGTGGCCACCTGTCGTCATTTATCGGACGATGTCGCGTTTATTCATTGTGACATCCTTAGCGAGGGAAATCGCGAGTTACTAGCGACGGCAAACGCCACCTTCATGCGTAACACCCAGGGACAGCAATTGCATGCAGGTGGACCAGGAAAGGAGAGCGCATGAGCACGACTGGCGATTCGGCCCCACAAATCTCAGGCACTGCGGAAAGTGCGAAAGAATGTGCTGACTGGCAGGCTCTTCTGGAGCGCATTCCCTATGCACAGCACCTCGGGCTTGAGGTTCAGCGCGGTGATGTAGGCGTATTGGTTCATTTGCCGTGTCGTGAAGCGCTGATTGGCAACTTCATGCTACCAGCCCTCCATGGCGGCGTGCTTGGAGCCCTGATCGAACTCACCGCGCGGGTGGCTGCGCAAAGCCAGGATGCAGAGACACGTTGCCCGCGCATTCTCGACAGCCACATCAATTACCTCCGCTCCGCGAAGGCCCGATCGACGTTCGCCAGGGCCGACATTATTCGGCAAGGCAGGCGCACCAGCCTGGTCCAGGTGACCTGCTGGCAAGGCGATGATAAAAAACCGATCGCCACTGGTCAGGTTCAGTTATTGCTCCCGACAATGGCCGCCCAACAAGAAGACCGTCATGGACATTAAGCACAACACACCTGAACGCGACGAATTCCGGGCGACGGATGGCGCCGATATCGCACTGTGGCGCTGGCCGCAATCCAAAGCGCGACCCACACTGCACTGGGCCCATGCCACGGGTTTCCATGGCCGCCTGTACCATCCACTGCTTGACGAGCTCGCCACGGACGTCAATGTCCTGGCCTGGGACATGCGAGGACACGGGGCCAGCGTTGGTGCAGCCAACCTGTCGACATTCCGGGGCTGGGAAACCTATTATCGCGACCTGATCGCTCTGCTGGAATGCCTGGACGAACCGGTCTGGCTTGCCGGCCATTCCATCGGTGCCACCACCAGCATCATGGCCGCTGCCCGGCGGCCTGACAAAGTGCTGGGTCTGATTCTGGCGGAACCGGTGATCATGGATCCGGTGCAGGGCCTGAAGTTGGGGCTGGCCAAGCTGCTGCGTCAGTCACATCGGTTGTCGCTGGCCGCCGGAGCGGCACGTCGGCGCAGGGTATTTGATTCGCACGCTGCTGCGCTGGACAACTATCGTGGCCGCGGTGGCTTCAAGACCTGGCCCGAAGCATGGCTGAACGCCTACGTCCAACACGCCTTCGTGCCGCAGGGTGACCAAGTTCAATTGGCGTGTGCGCCCGAATGGGAGAGCACCACCTTTGCCCATACCGAACACAACCCCTGGCCCGGTATTCGTCAGTTGCGGTGCCCGGTTATAGCACTGGCCGCGGAACGCGGGTCAACCTTCTCACCAAAGGCACAAAAACGCCTGAAGGCCCTGCTGCCTTCGGCTGACGTCAGGGTTCTTGAGGGCACGACCCATTTTCTGCCTATGGAGCAGAAGGACATCGTTCGCGATGCTATCCTGCAACTAGCTTTATCTGGATGCCGCGAGAACTGATATCCACACCTTAATCTTGCCGATCGAGACATCTGCCATGCGCTTTCTGCTGACCCTGTTTATCTCGCTGCTCATTCTGTCAGGTTGTCAGCAGTCCGCGGAAACGCCTCCAGAGGCCCGCCCCCCTGTTCCCTGGGTAAAAACAGTGGAATTGAAGGAGGCAGGTCCAACATCTCAGAGGTTTTCAGGAACCCTGCGAGGCCGCCACGAAGTTCCCCAGGCCTTTCAGATCGCCGGCCGGATTCAACAACGTTTCATCGATCCCGGTCAGCGCGTGGAAAAAGGCGACTTACTGTTCAAACTCGATTCACGAGACCTTATCGCAACCGCGGAGGGGGCCGCCGCAGATCTGAGGCGTGCAGAAGCGGCCCTGGCCATTGCCACTAATGAGCTCCAGCGACAGCAGGAACTGGTAGGACGTCAGTTTGTCAGCGAACAAACCCTGCAACGCCTTGAACTGGCGGAGCGTGAAGCACGCAGCCAGGTGGAAACGGCTTCTGCACGAAATCAGCAGGCTCAGAATGCTCTGGGATATGCGGAACTAAAAGCCGCCAATGCAGGCGTGATCACCGAGGTCATCGTTGAGCCCGGCCAGGTTGTGGGTGTCGGTCAAACCCTTGCCGTTCTGGCTGAAGATCAATCCCTGGAAGTCGAGGTCTTTTTACCTCAGGGCAGCAACCCGCCCCGGCAAGGTTATGTTCCTTTACCCAATGGCGAACAGCTTGCGGTGAATCTGAGAGAGATTGCCGGGGCTGCCGACGCCAGAAGCCGGAGCTGGCGTGCCCGATACAGCCTGGAGGGGCCCTACCCTTCGTCTTTAACGCTTGGTTCAGTGGTGAGTGTCCGGCTGATGCAGAAACAAACCACGGCCAGCCATCGTGTACCGCTGGGTGCCCTTGATGAGAGAGGAGAAACGCCGCAGGTCTGGTTGGTCTCCGACGGCATGGTGACCCCCCTTGCGGTCGAGGTTATCGATTTGGGTGAGGAGTATGCGCAGATCCGGGCCAACATCAACGCGACTACGCCGATCGTCGCATTAGGGACACACCTGCTCACGCCTGGCATGGCGGTGCGGGAGCTGGCTCAATGAGCCTGCCTAATCTTTCCGCACTGGCAGTGCGCGAGCGTTCGGTCACCCTCTTTTTTCTTTTGATGTCCGTTGTTGCGGGCTTCTACGCGTTCTCATCCCTTGGTCGGGCGGAAGACCCTGCGTTCACTGTCCGGGCCATGGTGGTTTCTGTGGTTTGGCCAGGAGCAACCCCTGAGGTGCTACGGAATCAGGTGGTGGACCGCCTGGAAAAACGAATACAGGAAGTGGCGTATTTCGACACTGTTGAAACCACCATTCGGCCCGGACAGGCCACCATGCTTATCCGGTTCCAGGATTATACGCCTAGTGAAAAAATGCCCGATCTCTTCTATCAAGTTCGCAAGCGCATGTCCGATGAAAGCCCCAATCTCCCCCGTGGTGTCATCGGCCCCATCGTTAACGATGATTTCTCAGACGTGTATTTCTCCCTGATGGCCCTCACAGCACCGGGAATGCCAATGCGTGAACTGACCCGCGAGGCAGAAGCGATACGAGATCGCCTGCAACGGCTACCCGGCTTGCAAAAGGCACAGATCCTGGCCGAGCGTCCTGAGCGGGTGTATCTCGAGTTTGATCAGGACCGGCTCAACAATCTCGGCTTGTCGGCAGAAGAAGTGTTGCAGGCGATAGAGGCCAACAATCGCCTTGAGCCTCTGGGCTTTGTTGATCTTGCCGGCCCGCGGGTTTATGTCCGCAGCAACATTGACCTGTCTGACCTTGAGCGCCTCGCCTCAGTACCTCTGCGTATCGGAGACCAAGTTATCACCGTGTCTGATCTGGCCGAGGTGCGTTTGGGCTATGAAGATCCGTTGAACTACATCGTCCGTTCCAGCGGTGAGGATGCGATCCTCCTGGGCGTCGTCATGGAGGCGGGCGAAAATGGCCTGGAGTTTGGTGAACGGCTCAGTAAGTTTGTCAGCACTGAACAGGCCAGGCTGCCCCTGGGGATGTCAATACAGACCCTGACCAACCAGGCTGAGGCCATCACTCAGGCCGTTGATCTTTTTCAGGTCAAGTTTCTGGTGGCATTGGTCGTCGTAATGGGCGTCAGTATTCTGGCGATCGGCCTGCGTGCGGGTTTAGTGGTGGGCATTGCGATTCCCGTTACTCTCGGGCTGACCTTTTTATTGATGAAAATAGCGGGCATTAACCTGGACCGCATCACCCTGGGCGCGTTGATTATCGCACTGGGCCTGTTAGTGGACGATGCGATCATCGCCATTGAAATGATGATTGTGAAGATGGAGAGTGGCTGGGACCGGGTACGGGCAGCCAGTCATGCCTGGAGCGTCACAGCCGCGCCCATGCTGTCTGGAACGCTAGTAACAGTGGCCGGTTTTGTCCCCATCGGCTTTGCTCAGTCGGGTGTCGGGGAATACACCGGTAACATCTTCTGGGTGCTGGCTTTTGCGTTGCTGATTTCCTGGGGGGTGGCGGTCACCTTTACGCCTTATCTGGGCGTCAAGCTATTGCCCGATTACATCGGGCATACTGGCCAGGACCTTTATCAAAGCGCTTTTTATCAGCGGTTGCGTGGGGTGATTGCAGCGTGTGTAAGGTACCGGAAAACCGTCGTTTTTCTCACAGTGGGTTTACTGGCTCTCAGTGCTTTCGGTATGGCAGCCCAGGTACAGAAGCAGTTTTTTCCCAGTTCTGATCGCCCCGAGGTTCTGATCAGTGTCTATGCCCCGCAGGGGAGCGCTATTGCCACCACGGATCAAAGCGTCAGACGCCTCGAAGCGATATTGATGGACATGCCGGAGGTTAAAAGCCTGTCCGCTTACATCGGTGCCGGTGCACCCAGATTCTTCGTATCGGCAAACCCCGAGCAGCCGGACCCGGCGTTTGCCAAGTTGATTGCCATCGGGCAGGACGTTGAAGGGCGCGATCACATCATCTCGACGCTGGAGGCCAAAATCGCGGCGGGTGAGTTTCCTGAGGCGAGAGTGCGTGTAACGCGTTTGCTGTACGGCCCGCCGGTGGCCTGGCCGGTCAGTTTTCGAGTGTTGGGTCCGGAACCCGATCAACTCAGAGAGATCGCGCACCAGATTCGGACTCTCATGACCGGGCATCCGAACATCGTCATGCCGCACCTCGAATGGGATGAGCGTGTGCCCACGCTCTATCTTGAGTTGGACCCGGAAAACCTGGGCTGGATGGGCCTGACCCCGGCAGAGGTTGCACGGCAACTCCAGTTCCAGCTTCGCGGCGTGGCCGTTACCGAGTTACGCCAGGGCATAAGGAGCGTTCAACTGGTGGCGCGTAATGCCCGCGGTGAAATCATGATGCCCGAAGATCTTGAAATCAAAACCCGCGACGGCCGCAAACTCTCCGTAAAACAACTGGGGCAGTGGCAGGTTCGTTATGAGGAACCGGTTATAAAGCGTTACAACCGCGCCCCCTTCCTGGCCGTTCAGGCGGATGTGGAAGGCGCCCAGCCACCGGATGTCACCAAAGAGATCTGGAGTACGATGGCAGGCCTGCGTGAACGGTTACCGGACGGTTATCGTATTGAAATTGGCGGTACGGTGGAGCAATCCGCCAAAGCCAACGCCTCCATTCAGACTTTACAACCGGTGATGTTGGCGTTGATGCTGATTTTCATCATGCTTCAGATGCGTTCATTTATCGGCACCTTGACCGTTCTGGCCACCGCGCCATTGGGACTCATTGGCGCTGTGCTGGCTTTGCTGTTGTTTAATCAACCTTTTGGCTTTACCGCGTTGTTGGGGCTCATTGGCCTGGGCGGTATCCTGATGCGAAACACCATGATTCTGACGCAGCAGGTGCAGGACAACTTCACAACTGGGATGGCTGCTCGGGAAGCCGTGGTCGAGGCAGCCGTCCAACGCGCTCGCCCCGTGGTACTCACTGCCCTGGCGGCCGTTCTGGCGTTTGTACCTCTGACCTTTGACCTGTTCTGGGGGCCGCTCGCTTATGTACTTATAGGGGGCGTAGCAGTCGGCACTCTGATCACCCTACTGTTTGTTCCGGCGCTTTACGCACTCTGGTTTCGGTTAAAGGAAAAGTGAGCCAGGTGTTTGAGCTCCGAAGTAATCCTTACATAGCCGACGAAGCCAGAACCGGGAGATTCAGGGGTTACTTGCCCATTCCCGTGACAAGAATTGCCCCGGTCCCCGAAGACATTCAGAATCGGTAACTCATAAAAACACCGGTGTAGGCTTGGGTAGCCTCCCCGATATCACTGACAATCGGGCTATCCTCGGCATCGCCGGTTAATTGTGACACCCCAGCGGTCGCGGTGACCGACCATTGCGCAGACAACGAGTAGGTTAAACTGCCTGTCAGGCCATACCGGGCATAGCCATCAGGGCTATAAGAGGCCAAGCCGGAGCGGGCACTTTCCGTATCGGAAATACCAAACCTATCGTCTGTCCAGTCATCACTGCTGTAGGTCAGGTTCGGCCCCAGGGAGGCAAACCATTGATCGCTGAACTGGTTCCGCCATCGTGCCTTAAGCACCACCTGATAGCCATCGACATCGCCGGTGAAGGGAGATTGGACGGCTGCGCTGTACGACCATGCGTCGTGGTTGTAAGCAACGCGCAAGCCGGCGATCGCGCCGCCATCAATCTTGTCCAGGCGTTCAAGATCCTCGTCATTGTCGCGCCCCGGAATGTAACCAATAAAGGGCGACAGCTTCCAGTTGCCGTGGCGAATCAGGTTCCAGCCAAGACCATCGCGAATGTTAAAGTAGAAACGGTCACCATAGCTCACATTGATCGTCGGCCAGACCCTGGTTTCATAATCGTCGCTGCCAAGGTAGTCCGGAGTATAGAGTACACCCGCACCCAGGCTGGCGTCCCACGCCGAGTTTGCCAGGCCCGGGGTTGAAACAACCAACAGCGTCGTCGATGTGGCCAGTAGCCACGGACGTTTAACTTTTGACAGCATAGACGAGTTTTCCCGTTGTTTGGCTGCGCAGCCAAGGCGCAGCGAAATGTGTGCAGTGGGTCGCTATCGGATTAAGGCTCGGAAGGATTTCGGTACCCGGCCATCATTGCCATCATCCAGCCCGGGTACTCCTCCGGGATACGACTCACCTCGTCCAGAGCTTTACGCTCGTCATCAGACAATCGGATCTGTGCGGCCCGGATATTGGCTTTCAACTGATCTGGTCGCTTGGCACCAACAATAACACTGGATACAGGTTCCTGGTGCAGTAGCCACGCAAGAGCGATCTGGGCCACGGTGACGGGTTCGCCGTCAATCTGCTTTCCGTCAGCCACCTCACGCATGACCTTGATAACCTCTTTGCCCCGCTCGCGGTTAACCGGAGGGAAGTCGAACTTAGTGCGCCGGTTCTCCTCGGATACGTCCGGATCCTCGTATTTGCCGGAAAGGTAACCGCCGGCCAGCGGGCTCCACACCATCAACCCGACCTTTTCCGACGCCAGCATGGGGATCACCTCCCGTTCCAGGTCGCGCCCCACCAGGGTGTAGTACGCCTGCAGAGACGTTACCGGGCACAGGTTGCGGGCCCGGGTGATACCGATGGCCTTCATGACCTGCCAGGCGGCCCAGTTAGACAAGCCCACATAACGCACATGGCCCTGTTGCACCAGGGTGTTCAGTGCCTCCAGGGTTTCTTCGATCGGGGTGGCCGGATCAAAGCCATGGATCTGGTACAGATCAATGTAATCGGTCTGCAATCGCGCCAGGCTCGCCTTGCATTCGCTCATGATGTGGCCACGGGAAGCACCACGGGCATTGGGGCCCTCGCCCATGGGGCCGAGCACCTTGGTGGCCAGCACGACATCTTCCCGGCGAACGCCGAGGTTCTTCAGGGACTGGCCGACGATGCGCTCGCTGGCCCCGAAGCCATAGATGTTGGCGGTATCGATAAAGTTGATTCCCGCCTCCAGAGCGATCTTCACCAGTTCGTCGGCCTGTTCCTGCTGCAACTGGCCGATCAGGCCCCAGATGTCTTCATCACCGCCGAAGGTCATGGTTCCCAGGCAGAGTTCGGAGACGAACAAGCCCGAGTTTCCGAGTGCTGTGTAGCGTAACGGATTGTGATCAAATCTTGGCAGGTTGTGAGGGGTCATGTTGCACCTCCTGATAACAGGTTAATGTCACGACTTTCTGTCGCGTCTCATTCACTGCCATTCAAGCGCCAGTGTTGTTCCCTTCCGAAGCACTTTGGCAGCGAGCCCTTAAAAGTTGTGTAGCCGCATCAAATGGAGCTGGGTCTTGTGCTGTGCGTGCCGCCAGGTGGGCGCCTTCCAGCGTGGCCAGGGTTGCGCAGGCTTCTTGTGAGGGATCAGAAATGGACGAAATTGACCCATCCCTCAGGCCCAGTTCAAAGGTTGCCCTGGTCCAGTCCAGCACCATTGCCCGAACGCTACCCACCCGGTTGACAACCGCCTCGGGCAGGCTTTCGCGACAGATTGAAAAGGCAACGCACAGGCAGACGGTCTGGCCGTCATGCAGGGCACTTCGGTACACAGCGATGAGAGCACTCAGGCGTTCGCCGGCGCTGGAACAGGCCGCCTCTATTTCAACCAGCCGCTCTTTCAGGCTGGTGTGATACCGCTCGATCAAACGCTCCGACAAGTCCGCCTTGGTCGGAAAATGATAATGAATGGAAGCCTTTCTGATGCCAATGGCCTTCGCGAGATCCGCATAGCTGAATCCGTCAAACCCTCTTGATCGGGCGGTGCGCTCTGCGAAGTCTAACAGGGCGGTTCTTGTGTCACGGTTCATAATTAGTCAATGGTTAACGTCGTTCACTCAGGCAGTTGCCGTGTATGGCACCTTGATCAGGGGAAGGTTACGATTCCTTCCCCTGATCAAGCCCTTTTTGGCTCTTTGGCAGCCCAGAAATGTTCAGGCTCCTGCTGGTTACACTTCAGGGGTCCTGACAAACCGAAGGTGCCCTGTCTTCATCCAGATTTTCGCCCCACGGGCTCCGGCCGTTGCGGACAATGCTTCTCCTTCGGGCAGACGCAGCCAAGCATTCCTGCCCAGCACTTCATCGTTTACCGTGACATCGCCGTCCAGGACCAACACCTCGATCCCGCCGGCCGCCTCTGATGTCAAGTTAGCACCGGGCTCAAGCTTGCGGTGAGTGACCGTTTCACGCTCGTCCTCATGCAGGAGCGAGGTGGAAATGCCCTCCACCGGAGCACCCAGTTCCGCTTCCATGTTTTTGCTGAACTGGGTGCGGTCCGCCGGGTCGAACTGCCAGAGCTTGACAAAAATCGTACAGCCCTCGGCAGAGCCTGGTACATGAGAGGTGGTTGGCGGATTCCGCACATAGGTTCCCGCAGGATAATCCCCATGTTCGTCCTGAAACACACCGTCAAGTACGATGAATTCCTCACCACCGTCATGAGTGTGCGCCGAGAACCGGCTGCCTGGCGCATACCGCACAATACTGGTGGCACGGGCCACTTCGCCACCGATACGATCCAGCATTCGCCGCTCCACCCCTTTCATGGGTGAAGGGCGCCACTCAAGCTGGTCAGTATCAATGACCACGGGCTTTGTGAAATCTGCATTGATTTCCATGCTCTGTCCTCCGGTTAATCAGTCCGCCAAGCCAAAAGGCCCGGGCATCAGCCGGTAATCGACGGACGGGCCGCGACCCGGGCACGCCAGGCCAGGAGATGATCCAGGTGACCGGGAATGTCAACCTTGGCGAACTCTGCAAACACCAGTCCGGCATAAGCCGTGATATCCGCAACAGTGAAACGGTCACCAGCAAGAAACTCGTTTTCCGCAAGCACCTCGTTGAGATAGGCCATCGTGGACTGAGCGACCTCTTTCTGCTTATTACCCCAGTCAGGACATTGCCATGTCTCAAGGTCGGGCCCCAGTCCCCGGGTTGCGTGGTGGAAATACGCGCCCACCGCATTCATCAAACCGGATTCGGCACGAATATTCATCATCGCGATAACCGCACGCTCTTTAGGCGAGGCGCCCGTCAGGGAGGGCCCGTCAAACACACCGTCAAGGTACTCAGTGATGGCGTTGCACTGTGCAATGCAGGTGCCGTCATCAAGCTCCAGTACCGGCACGGTGGCATCGGGGTTCTTTGCCCTGAAATCAGTGGTACGGTGTTCACCACCCATGACATCCACCGGGACAAACACCACTTTATCGGTGGCACCTTTCTCGGCAAGGGCAATGCGAACGCGCAGCGGGTTGGGAAAGCCTTCAGTGTCGTAAATTTTCATTGGTTACCTCTGTTGGTCATTAAGCATACGACGTTTAATTTACCTATCAGTAGATAGGTGCGCAAGAGGCAATTTAATTAGTCTGCTTTGCTTTGAGCCGCTGACCAGACATTCCAGATGGCAAAAACCATTCAGGCCTCCTCGCAGTAACACCAGCCAGGGTTGCTCTGACATAGCCCGCGTTTCCTTCAGGCCCGGATTAAATCCAAGGTTAAACCTTTGATGTTATTATTTTTTATGTCCATGGATTTGAGATTTCAGCTGCTTTAGAAGGTCTTTGGAGCTCTCATAATACAGGGTGTAGAACTGATCCAGATCAGCCAGCTTGGCAAGCGTTTGTTCATTGGTAATGGTTGCCTTGGCTTCGGCGATCACCTCCTTTCTGGCCTCGAGCCGTTTTATCTGCCCTTCCACCAAGGCAGCGTAGGGATGGGGACGAATCGCGAAGAAGTCCTGGCGCTCACCCGGCATTGTTCGACGCTCAACAATGCCGAGTCTTTCAAGAAAGCACGTATTCGTACTGACGCTCGCCTTACTGACACGCAACGTATCCACAAGCTGCGATGAGCTGACGGGACCATCCGACACGATCAGTGTCGCCCAAAGTTGCCCAGCGATGCGGGAAAAGCCTTCAGATTGAGCCTGAAGACCGAGGCGCTCAATAAAACGCCTGTCTGATTCAGTCAGTGTTTTCATAATCAGAAGATTGCAATGAATTCTGCCAACCCCCGCCCAGCGCGCGATACAAATTAACCGTCGACTGCAAGTGATCGCGCCGCGTTTCCACGAGATCAAGTTCGGTTGTAAACAGGCTTCGTTCAGCGTCCAGCACCTCCAGGTAACTGGACGCGCCACCCTCAAAGCGCAATCGCGCAAGTTTAGCCGTGCTTCGCAGTGCTGCTACCTGCCGGGCCTGCGCTTCCAGGCGATCTTCGGTACCACGCACCCCGGCCATCGCGTCGAGCACCTCCCGAAACGCCACCTGAATGGCCTGACGATACGCAATCAGGGCCTGGCGTTGACGCGCCTCCGCCTGATTGACTAGTGCCTCGGAACGCCCGAAGTCCAGCAACGGGCCGACTAACGAGCCGCCCAACTGCCACGTGGATGCCGAACCCTGGAACAAGTCGCCACCGGACGCACTTCGCAGGCCCAGCAGCCCCTCGAATGAAATCCTGGGCAGAAACGCCGCCCGGGCAACACCGATTTCGGCGTTGGCCGCGATCAATTCCTGTTCGGCTGCGGCAATGTCGGGTCGCCGAACCATCAGATCTGCTGGTCGGCCTGCAGGGATACTGGCCGGAACATCCATCTCACCAATGGTATTCGCTACGGAAATATCACTACGTACAATCCGTTGTGGATCTCGCCCCAGAAGCACTGCCAAGGCGTTTCGCTGAAGGGAGCGCTGTTGGCGAAGCCTCGGAAGTTCGGATTCAGCGGCCGCAAGCTCGGATTCTGCCTGCCGCAGGGCCAATTCATTAATCTCGCCTCCTTCAAACCGGGCCCGTTGCAGGGCGACCGATTCGCGGCGGGACGACACGGTGCGTTCCGCGATGTCGATCTGACGATCAAGCGCACGCAAATTGAAGTAACCATTGGCCACCTCACCAATCACGGCCAGTCGCACGGCCTCGCGATTCGCTGCACTGGCCAGAAGCCGTGCCCGGGCTGCTTCGCTGGCATTGGCAAGCCGCCCCCAGAGATCCAGCTCGTACGATAGAACACCGCCAACCTGGATATCATTGAAGGGTTGACCACCAGTACTGTTGACGGACTCCTCACTCGGGCCCTGGCGCACCGCGGAGCCCTCCACCTCCAGAAGTGGGTATCGTTCTGCCTGCTGTCCGGTAAGGAGCGCCCTTGCTTCGGCAACCCGGGCAGCGGCGAGCTGCAGATCGTTGTTGGCATCAAGTGCCTCCTCAACAAGCGTGACAAGTGCCGGATCGCCATAGCCACGCCACCAGTCCAGAGGGAGTTTCTCGTCCGCCAAAAGTCGTGCAGACGTCCAGTCTTCCGGCATCGACGGCTCGGGCTTCTTAACAGTCGGCGCGAGTGAGCAGCCACCAAGTGACAACACCATCAAAGTGGTCAGCAATACCTTAACGGTCATCAGCCACACCTCCATTTGCCCGTCCGGGAGCGGCCGCAGCCGAGTCATCCTGGTCTCTGGAGCCACTCAGAAAATCCGTGATACGGCGGACGACCACATAGAACAGTGGAATAAAGAACGTCGCCAGTATCGTTGCCGAAATCATGCCGCCAAGAACCGCCGTTCCTATCGCAATACGGGTGGTTGCACCGGCACCACTGGCGAAAGCAAGCGGCAACACACCCATGCCGAAAGCAACCGATGTCATCAGAATCGGCCTCAAGCGCACTCGCGCCGCTTCCTTGGTTGCCTCGATCAATTTCATTCCCTGATCCTCTAACGAGCGGGCGAACTCCACCAGAAGTATAGCGTTGCGCGCAGTCACACCAACGGTGGTCAGAATGCCAACCTGGAAGAAGACGTCGTTAGGAAGCCCGCGAACCATCGCTGCAAGTACCGCCCCGAGTACGCCCAAGGGCACCGCCAGCATCACGGAAATGGGTATGGTCCAACTTTCGTAGAGCGCGGCGAGCGCCAGAAACACCACCAGTGCCGACAGCGCGTAAAGCAGGGATGCCTGGGCACCGGCCTGGCGCTCCTGATAGGACAGGCCGCTCCAGGCGCCGGCCACACCGTCCGGGAGTTGAGCGATCAAACGTTCGACCTCCGCCATGGCCTCACCGGTACTGTAGCCCGGTGCCGGCTCACCCTGAATCTGACGGGACGGAACACCGTTGAAACGCTCAAGGCGCGGTGAGCCATACTCCCAGCGTCCGTTCGTCACTTCGCTCAACGGGGTCATCTCTCCGTTAGCGGCTCGCAGATACCACGCCTCAAAATCCTCAGGCAGCATCCGGAAAGGGGCATCACCCTGAACATAGACTCGCTTGACCCGCCCCTCATGGAGAAAATCGTTAACGTATTGCGAGCCCCAGGTCACCGACAGAAGTCGACTGATCTCGGACGGCTCTATGCCAAGGGCCTGCGCCTTTTCGTAATCAATGTCCACTTTGTAGCGGGGATTGTCCGCCAAACCGTTGGGGCGCACACTCGTCAGCACGGGGCTTTCGGCCGCCAACTGCAGCAATTGACCTTGCGCTGCCATGAGCGCTTCATGCCCGATGGCACCCCGATCCTGTAAACGCAATTCAAAGCCCAGGGCCTGCCCCAATTCCGGTATCGGTGGCAAATTGAAAGCAAAAGCCCGCCCATCACGCACCAGCCCGGCAAGCGCCCGGTTCGCCCGCTGAATGATCGCGTCGGCGCTTTGCGTCTCGGGATCGCGCTCACTCCATGGCTTGAGATTGACGAACGCCAGTCCCGCGTTCTGCGCCCGGCCAGCGAAACTGAAACCAGCGATTGTGAAGAGGCCCTGTACCTCATCCTGCTCCATAAAGTAATCTTCGATAACCTCAATGGTATCGATTGTGCGCTGCTGCGTTGCACCGGGAGGCAGCTGGTACTGAACCACAACAAAGCCCTGGTCCTCCGCCGGCAGGAACCCTCCGGGCAACCGCAAAAAGAGAACCGCGACCAGTCCGACGATCCCGAAGAACGCAAAGGTGTAAATCCATGCGTGGCGCGCCGTATGGTCAACCAGCCGGACATACCCCCGGGTTATTCGCGCCAGGCCGGCTTCAAACCAGCCGAACAGTTTTTGCAACAGGGTTCTTTCATGTGTGGGCTTGAGTATCCGACCGCACAGCATGGGGCTGAGAATCAGAGCCACCAGCACCGAAAGGACCATGGCACCAGCAATACTCAGGGAAAATTGCCGATAGATTGCCCCTGTGGAGCCTGGGAAGAAGGCCATGGGGATAAACACAGCAGACAGCACCACACCGATGCCAATCAGCGCGCTGGCAATCTGCCCCATGGACTTGCGCGTCGCCTCCATCGGGCTCAGGCCGTCCTCATGCATCACACGCTCGACGTTTTCAACCACCACGATGGCGTCATCCACCAGAAGGCCGATCGCCAATACGAGACCGAAGAGAGTGAGCATGTTGATGGAAAAACCGAAAGCCGCCATGATCGCAAAGGTGCCCAGCAGCACCACCGGGATTGCGATCGCCGGCACCAGGGTGGCTCGCCAGCTCTGCAGAAACAGCAGCATTACCAGCACCACCAGCGCGATTGCCTCGATGATGGTCTGCACCACTGCGTCAATGGAGGCCTCCACGAAGGGCGCCGTCTGGTAGGGGTACCGAATCTCCACCCCTTCGGGAAAATATGGCTCGAGCTCCTGGAGCCGCGCTTTAACAGCCTCTGTGACCGCAAGCGAGTTGGCACCCGGCGCCAGATTGATGCCAAGGCCGGCTGCCGGCTCGCCATCGTAGAAAGTGTCAATCTGGACTGCACCGCCGCCCAGCTCAACGCGGGCAACATCCCCCAGGCGCACCCGGGACCCGTCGGGCATACTCTTGAGCAGGATGTTGCGGAACTCTTCGGTTGAGGTGAGCAAGGTCTGGGCGGTGACCGTGGCATTGAGCTGCTGGCCCTCGACCGCGGGCAGCCCGCCGAGCTGGCCGGCGGTGACCTGGGCGTTTTGCGCCTCAATGGCGGCGCTCACGTCGGCGACGGTCAGGCCGTAATTGGTCAACGCCGAAGGGTCCAGCCAAATCCGCATCGCATATTCAGAGCCGAAAACCTGCACGCTGCCGACGCCGGTTATCCGTCCGATGGGTTCCGCTAACTCGGAGCTGATGAAGTCAGCGAGATCCAGTTTGCTGAGGCGACCGTCGGTAGAGACGAATGCCATTACCATCAGAAAGCTGGTACTGGATTTCTCGACACTGATCCCCTGCTGGCGCACCACTTCCGGGAGCCGCGGTTCCGCCAGTTTGAGCTTGTTCTGCACCTGGACCTGGGCAATGTCCGGATCGGTGCCCGCCGCAAAGGTGAGAGTAACCGTAGCCTGGCCTGAGGAATCTGCTGTCGACCCCATATAGAGCAGATTGTCGAGGCCGGTCATCTCTTGTTCAATGACCTGAACCACCGTATTGGACACGGTGTCCGCCGAGGCACCAGGATAATCGGCCTGAATTTCCACCGCCGGCGGCGCCACCGACGGATACCTCTGAACCGGCAAAACGAAGATCGCCATGATGCCTGCCAGCATGGCGACAATGGCCAGAACCCAGGAAAAAACGGGCCTGGAAATAAAGAAATTAATCATTGCGCGGGGCCCTCCTCTTTGGAGGCGTTCTTCTTCGGATTATTCGTGCCACTGGCTTGCTGGTTTTGGGTGGGATGTAATGGAATATCTGCGGCAACCGGCTTCACCTTGGCTCCTGGCCGAACCTTCTGCAGACCGGAGACGATGAGACGATCCCCCGGTTCCAACCCCTTCTCCACCAGCCAGAATGCGCCAATGGCCCGCTCTGCCTCTAACTGGCGGGCGACAACTTCACCCTCCGGGTTGACCAGCAACGCGGTGGCCTCTCCTTGCGGGTTACGGCTCACGCCCTGCTGCGGCGCCAGAATGACGTTCTCCCGAACTCCCTCACTCAGACGAACGCGCACGTACATTCCAGGCAGAAGGTCTTCGTCCGGATTGGGGAAAACGGCTCTCACCGTGACAGAACTGGTGCTTTGGTTGACGGTTACATCCGTAACGTCAACGCGTCCCTTATGCGGATAGGGGGTACCGTCTTCGCGCAACAAAACAGTCTCGGCTTCATTTGGGCCGGCCTTAGAAGCCGCGCCCTCCTTCAGAGACGACCGAATTCGAGCCAGTTTTTCGACCGGTAGCTGAATATCGACATACATGGGATCAAGCTGAACCACGCGCGCCAGGACCTGGGGCTGATTGGCGGTTACCAGCGCACCCTCCGTGTACAGTGTCGGGCCAATGCGCCCGGCGATGGGAGCCTTGACCTCGGTATACGCCAGATCGATACCCGCCGTTTCGACCATCGCCTGGGATCGGGAGACATCCGCCCGGGCTGCCTCCAAGGCCGATAGCGCTTCATCACGTTGACGCTTGCTGACCGCATTCTTCTCAAACAAGTCTGACGTACGTGCCCACTCCCGCTGCGCCTGTCGCAATTCGGCCTGTGCGCGCTCCAGTTCTGCCTGGGCCCGCTGATGGGCAGCACGGTATCGGTTGGGGTCGATCTGGTAGAGGACCTCACCTGCTTTGACCTGGGCGCCTTGTTCAAACAAGCGCTCCTGCAAAATGCCCGTGACTTGCGGCCTCACTTCCGAGATACGGTAAGCGGCGGTTCTGCCCGGCAGCTCCATTGAAAGGTTCACACGCTGAGGCTGCATTTCAACAACCCCGACTTCCGGAGGCGGCGGTGCAGACCGCTCAGCCTTTGCCTGACCGGAGGAATTGTCGCAACCGGCCAGCAACAAAGCCGCCACCCACACTGGCAACATGCGGACCCCAAATAGACGCGCCATCAAACTCTTCTCTGTCTGCATAAAACTAACCTCTGAATGGGCCAAAGACTCAAAAACCGTTCGATCCATGCCTTCGTTTATAACCAGGTAGACAGAACGATCGATCCAAACTGATCGACGCCGTCCTTTTCCTCGAATTCCTCGCTGCGCCACAGGTAGGTGTAAGCGATCTGCCAGCGATCCCAGGTCAATGCCGCACCCACCTGGGCGTCGCCAACCCATTCGCGGCTATCAACCGAGTGGCTGTCCTCGAAACTGTTGCCGTCGAGCAACAGGTTGTGCGCCATATAGCGCCCTTCAACGGCAGCGAAGAGGTACCAGCTAAAGCCCTGATCCCGCCGAAAAGAGGATTGCCCGCCTTGCGAGGGGGCGACTGACGGAATGCCGAAACTACGATCAAGCCCCTCCCCCAAACGAAACCCCAGGCCGCCGGAAGCGTAGGTATACAGGTTGCCGAGCGCGAACCCGGCAGACGGCCCATATTCAACAGTCAGCTCAGCGAGATCCTGTTGAACTAGCCAGGCACGTTCGTAACCAAAATTAATGACTGGCTCGTTGTCAAGCTGGTTGTCCCAGCCCCTCGGTTTGTCTGCCGCAATCAGTTCGTGGAAATTTCGTTGGACTACTTCAGCTCCGGAAGCCGGTCCTACGATGCCCACGTCGATATGCAGGCTGTCTGCCAAACGCAAACCACCGTGCTCCCTTTCGCTCAGTAGCGAAATCCCGCCAAACAAAAGGCCGGCATAGGGACGGTCATCTTCAATAAGGGTTTCAACCTCTATGTCTTCCGGCGTATACATCTGTTGCCCCAGCCGGTATGTTGCGCCGGCAAGACTACTGCCAGACCAGCCCGGAATAATATCCGCAAGACGACGGGTCCAGTGTTGATCGGCGGGCTCAAAGGCCCAGATCACCTCTACGCCGTTGGTATATTGACCATCGCCGCCGGCGGAAAACGCATCGTTTTCCACTTTCAGGGACAGCAGGCCTTCAGCGGAAGCTGATGTCACAAGAGAACCCAGCAACAGACCTGAGAACCAATTCCGATAACGCTTTCTGCAACGTCGAGATTTCAATGAAGCGCCCTCTGCCAAGGCGGGTTGAACCGGTTGCAAAGAACTTACTCCCGGATGCTGCCCCACCTTCCCATGCCCGTTAATTCGATGATCGGCCAAAAAGGCTAGGACGACTGCCGCACATTATGTTCATTTCGTTCAGTATAAACTAAACGTAACACACTTAATAATTGACTGCCAGCCGTGATGGAATTGTCCTGTGCCGGCGGAATTTGCGGAATGCTCCAATCCTAATCTTGTCGCCCGCGCCTGAAAAATGTCTCGGGTTCAGGAATTTTTGAGGTTGGCGGAATTTTCCATAACCCGCTCAAACACACGCAGAGCGACTTCCAGATCCTTGTCTTCAATGCCCTTCAGCATCTCCTCTCGCAATAGATTCGCCCGTTCATTCAGTTCGCTCATAAAGCATTCACCGGCATTGGTAAGATACAGCAGCCTGGCGCGCCGATCACGCTTACAGGGCCGTCGTTCAATCAGACCCTGCTCCTCAAGACTGTCAAGCAGACGGACCAATGTCGGATTCTCGATGGTCATCAAATGGGCTAACTCCCGCTGAGTCATTCCTCCACCACCACGCTGCAAGCAAACCATGGCAAACCAGCGAGCCTGGGTAACCCCCAGGTCTTTCAGGCGCTCATCCAGTAACTTTCGCCAGCGCCTAGCTACCCGGGCACTGGTAAAAGGAAACTGATCTCGAGGGATTTGCGGGTCCATATCACTGACCTGATATTGCTGACTCAGCAACAGTAAATCGTAAGCTAATCATTTAGGCAAGTCTACGTTACTCACTAACCAGTTTTGCGCCAAAACGACATGCAACTCAAGCAGGTTCTCAGGCCAGCTACTAAGGAACTTTCCGAAGGGCTCCGTCAATAGCCCGCCAGCGCGTTCGTTTATAGTCAACGCGACACCAGCACAGGGATTGACGCTTGACAGAGTACAGTTCGAGTAGCGCTACCCAGCACCAGTCGGGTGAGCCGCGTATGGCCATAGGCGCCCATCACCAGCATGTCGGCATGGAACGCCCGCGCCTGCTCGAGTAGCACCGGGCCGACCTTACCACCGTCGACTTGTTCCAGTGTTACCTGTACGCCATAACGCGCGAGGTGGCGACACAGGTCCGCGCCGAAATCTTCTCTACACTCCAGCTCGCCATCCGGTTCATCGCAGACACAAACCACCTTCACTGCTTCTGCCTGGGCCAGGAAGGGTAACGCATCGCCGACAGCTCGTGTTGCCTCCCTGCTAGCGTTCCAGCCAACAACGATACGTCGTCCAATCCGTCCGGCCGGCCATTCGTCTGGAATGAGTATAGTCGGGCGTCCAGACCCGAAGATAACATGCTCGGCCATCCTGACCGTCATGGAAGGTTCGGGGGAGCTTTCGAAGGGAGGGACCAAAGCCAGCCCTGCATAGCGCGCGTGTAGCATTAATTCCTCCGCTAACTCGCTCTCGGACAAGCGCCACTCTGCGTTAATACCCCTTGCGCGAACCATTGCCTCAAAGCGCCCTCTGACCTGAGTCTCTGCGTCCCGAACACGCACGCGATGCTGATCGAGCAAGGTGCGCATGGCGGGGCCGGCCACAGCGTACGCATGAGGCATCGCTCTCAGTGGCGTTGCCACAAACACCGCTATCAGACAGGCATCCCAGCTCGCGGCGATGTCAGCGGCGATCGCCAGTCGCCGGTCATAGGGCCGAGCCTCTTCAAGAAAGACAACGATATCCTTAGGTAGCATGCTTCACCTCCTGGTCACGCGCTTTCCATAACCTACTCAAAAACACGCAGGCGGACCAATGTCGGATTCTCGATGACCATCAGGTGGGCTATCTCCCGCTATGTCAGCCCTCCACCATCACGCTGCAGGCAGACCATGGTGAACCAGCGAGCCTGGGTAGCCCCCAGGTCTTTCAGGCGCTCATCCAGCAACTTGCGCCAGCGCCTTGCTAACCGGACACTGGTGAAAGGAAACTGATCCCGAGGGATTTGCGGGTCCATGTCACTGTCCTGATACTTATTAAGCCCTCTCCCCAGTCTAGCGGTTGACCGCTAAGCTGGAAGGCGACCAAACACCACAAGGGAGAAGACTCAATAAACTTTATCGTAGCACCTACCATCATTATTGTGGAGTCGATCTGCTGCATGCCTGTACGTCTGTATCATCAACCAGCAGGGGGAGGTGTTGCTACACAAGGAAATCAAAGGACGGCAACTTCCCGCTGGCCTACACCTATCCCAACGAGATGCGGGCCACCCGCGACCTACTGCGACGACGCTTCCGCATCGTCCAGCACGGGGCCATGCTCAAAACCCACGTGGTGAACACCACCAGCCAATACAATCTGCCACCCAATAAGGTAAACCTTAAGAATGTGGGAGTCCGGGAACAGGTTCAGGCGGCCTTTGCCGGACAGGATGTCCAGCACAACATCAATCTCGGACTGGCCATCATCGAGTGCTATCACCGTGAGCTGAGCAAGCTTGAAGAACACCTGGAGCGGCAAGCCAAACAACATAATCCCACTTCTCTGAGTGTGCTAAGGACCATTCCCGGTGTAGGGCGCATCCTAGCGCTGACCATTCTCTACGAAATCGGTGATATCCAGCGCTTTGAGTCAGTTCAGAAGTTCGCTTCCTATGCCAGACTCATCAACTGCAAAGCCGAGTCTGCCGGCAAGGTGGATCCTGGCCACCGCAAGCGACGGGGCCTCGGGCTGTTTGTTCTGTCGGTCAGGATGACACCACTTCGCCAGCATCGCCAGACAGCCGCCAGAACCAGCCGGATCTCATCTTGCCTTTTTGGGGGCCTGACCGGCCCTGGTGGCCGGCCTTGATGAGCGTTTCGTCGATGGCCAGTACCGGCTGCGCGGCACGTTGTCGGTCTGCGCATCCACAATGGGGCGCAGCAGGTCGATGGCTCGCTTGACCAGCTTGGTCAGGGTACTGCGGCTGATGGTGATGCCGGATTGCTGGATGCGCTGGTGCTGACGATACAACGGCAGGGGGACTGAAACTTGTCCACCAGCAGGCTGACATCGGCCAGGCTGTTGTGCAGCACGTTAAATAGAGCCGGTGTTGTCGCAGGCTTCTCGGTGCCCTTTGCGCCGGAACACCGGGCGTTCCACCTTCAGCACCACGTAACTGGAGGCCCGCTGGGCCAGCCGGTAGGAGGTTTTGGTGCCGAGGATGTCGTAC
This sequence comes from Marinobacter sp. MBR-105, assembly GCF_053628895.1. Lineage (NCBI taxonomy): Bacteria > Pseudomonadati > Pseudomonadota > Gammaproteobacteria > Pseudomonadales > Marinobacteraceae > Marinobacter > Marinobacter sp. MBR-105. The sequence goes on from NZ_JBRJHG010000009.1 coordinate 29,459, forward strand.
TGGTCGGCGTCCGGCCCGATCTGCTCCGATGGCATGTGTTCAATGACTTCCACCGGCACATCGGCACTAAAGCGCAGACCAGTATCGTTCAGGCAGTCGTCATCCCGCTGTTTCTTGCATGAATAGAAACTTTTTCTCTATTGGCCCGGTCGGTTACTACCCATGCTTATAAACTGGGATAAGTGGGAAACTGGGAATTTCTGATCCTTTTCCGATTTACCAACACCTCGCCTCAACCGAAAAAAACCTACTGGCAAGTCTAGCAAGAGCGGCACTCCCGATGCACCACTGCGGATACACCGAAGTTTGTACTGACAGCGCAACACATTGATTTTATTAAATATTATTTTGATTTTCCTCTTGCATATTTGCAACTTCGTGCGAATATTTTAGAAAACGCAGGAGTTCAAAATGACCAAGTTGAAGACCATTTGTTTTGCTGTAACTACAGCCGCGCTCGCGGGTTGCGCTGTCATGCCTCGACACTATGACGACGAATCATCCCGCGCACTGAATCTGGCCCGTGCCGGCGGCGTCTACGATCAGGACCTGCGGGATTCACCAGACGGGACGCGCTCGCATCGAAAGGGTTTGCTGGTAAGCGCCCTCGACCTGGCCAGATTGGCCACCTCATTAGATGCGCCGCTTCGTCATCTTACCGGCACCCAGACGCTGTTCTTCAACGCCACTGACATCATGATGACGCCGGACAACCCTTCGGCGCGACCCAGCCTGATGGGCTGGATGCCGGAATCACTGGCGGCGAACGAGGATGACGCCTATGACCACTATGTTGCCGTTGTAGATGAGGCCATCACCCAGGCCGCCGAGTCGATGGCGATAAATGTAACGAAGCTCACAGACGTGAAGACGCCGGAGATTGATGGGAACCCGCTCATGCTGTGGTCGGTAACAGTCGAGCGATATGGCTGTGCCGATAGCAACTGCATCATCGCCTATAACATCCAACAACCGAATCACTGGAAGACACCAAGCTATGTCATCGGCCGTGAAGCAGCCAGTTACAACATCGCTGCCAACCATCCCGAGAAATATTCCCGACTGGTATTTCGGCAGTCCGGCCATGAACGTACCTTTCCTGTAGATGAATTCTATGGCGCTGTCAGCGCCGGCATGCCTCCCTGGATAGTGATGTACTTTCCACCGAACACCGTGATCCAGGACGGCGAGCCGCTCCCCTATCCGGTGTTGTATGAACAGGGCCAACAGCTGATGTTCAGGGAGCCCGACCATGAGTGACTGGCACGATGAACTTGAGTTGGCACTGCTGCCGCTGGAGGACCTGAGAGTCGATAGCGTCTACATGACTTTTGTGATCAGCAATGCCCTGAGCGAGCGAGGCATTTTCCATCAATGCCGGATCGGATACGCGGAGGACCGACTGAGCCGAATGACCACCGCTCCCCATTGCTGGGTCGAGCTCGAGCAGGACTTGAGGGCGATGACGAACGATGCCTACAGCAAGGTGAAACCGCCGTGGCTGGCCGGGCAAGCCGCAGCGGCCTGACGCCGGGAAAAACTTGCATTTTCTCAGGTTCTGGTAGCTTCGAAGTAAAGAACTATCGGGGACTGAGGCCATGGTAAGAGTGGCAAAAATCGTAACAGTGGGGCTCGCCGGGATCGGCGTTGTGGAGCTCGCCTTTAGGGGTACCGATGCAGCGCTTTACGCATGGTATTTATTGTTCGTGCTCTGGGTGGTCGCACTGTTCATTCGCTTCGCACTGGCCGTAGTCGATGCCTACAAGACGGTTTTCGCCAAGGGACCCGATGGGGAAATGACGTTTCCTGAATTCGAACAAAAGATGGCGTCGTTCAGTCGAGGCAGTGATGAGGAGGCAACCGGCGCGGGCAACAAGGCAACTTCCGGCAATGGGAGCAATGGCGGTACAGAGGGTTTCTTCGATGACGACAGAATCAACCAGATTTATCGAGCGGACGATCCGTTCGGGGAGTTTCTCGACTCTTGAGGTGGTTCCTTATGGGTACAGATCAGGAGAACCAGAGGTTCGAACCCGGTAACGGCCACCAGAACCACCTAAACCAGACCGGCCAGAGAGAACCACTTATAACAGACTGAGGAACCGACGATGTTTATTCGAGCCTACCTTCGGGCATCCACGCAGGAACAGAATGCGGAGCGAGCCCGGGAGTCACTGGTACAGTTCGCAGCCAACCACGGTCAGCGTATTGCCGCTTTCTACGTGGAGAACGTGTCCGGCGCTACTTTGCACCGACCCGAGCTGATGAAGCTGATCACAGATTCCGGTGAGGGTGACATTGTGCTGGTCGAACAGATCGACCGGCTGGCTCGCCTCAAAAAAAGTGACTGGGACTCCCTCAAGCAAAAGCTGGCCGCCAAGCGGTTAGCCATCGTCTCCCCGGAATTACCAACCAGTTGGCTCGCTCTGGAAAAGAAAGACGACACCGGATTCACCGACTCCATTCTACGAGCGGTCAACGCCATGATGCTCGACATGCTGGCTGCCGTGGCCCGCAAAGATTACGAAGACCGTCGGCGCCGGCAGTTCCAGGGCATTCATAAAGCAAAAACGGAGGGCAAGTACCAGGGGCGGCAACCAGACCTGAAGCGCAGACAGCACATCGCCAGCCTGCTACGCAGTGGCCACAGCTACAGCGAGATCCAGGAGATGCTGAGTTGCTCGCGGCACTTGATTGCGTCTGTCGCCAAAGAACAAAGACAGGCCGATGCTGTGGCCTGAAACCAACAAACTGCCCTCAAAGGGCAGTCAACTATTGGAGACGTGAATATGCTGAACCTATCTGCCACACTGATTGCATTCCTGAGCTTTGTCGCAGTTGTACTTTTTATCTGCGTTGTGGCCTACCGCAACGCGGACCGGCTGGAAGCGTTCCTGGAGCGAAAGTTCCGAAAAAAATCACCCCGACACAATGGCGATCTGAAATAAATTCGGGGCAAACCGGTGTTCTTGCCCAAAACGGGCAGTTTGAGAGCCGTGCCTACTGCGTCGTCCATGGCAGCATAATCGTGAAGTCGATATGAGGTTATGCACATGACGGACAAAACAGCCATGCTTCCCGAAAGCTTTCTATTTTTGCTGGAACAGGAAGAAAAGCGGAGGCAGCTGCGGGAGGACGCGGGGCTTCCGGCTCTCACAATACTGATCGACGCCGCTCATAGTGGAGGCGGCCAGGCCCGGCATATCCGGCGATTCCTGCTTGGCCTATATAACGCGAGTCACTGGCCATTCGAGCTGAACCGGCTGAGGGCCTTGGATGCCGAGCTGCAACAGGCTGCGTTGCAGGTTCTGGCGCTGGATTGGAATGGCCGGGAGGTTCACACCTATGTGCCGGGTGGTGACGAGCTGTTTCAGTCCTGGTGGGAGTGGGAAGCGAGCGCCTGACACACCGCCTCCCATTGCACTGCCGGGTGGATCTATGACTGTTTGATGAAGGTAATTTCGAAGGCCTTGCTAGACCGAAACTGCTGCAACCGGTTGGCAAACGCGAAGGCTTCATTCATCTCGTAGTGCTGGAAGATGTCCAACCCCCGATCCAGCGATATCTTCCAGCCGTGGTCCGTAACGATATGACGGGCGTGAATGGTGCCGCTTTCGTCAAACGCCCAGGTGAAGTCGATGCCCACGGTGCGAGCGGATTCCTGAATCTTTTCGAAACTCTCGTCTTGCAGATCACCCTTGAACTCGTCCCGGACGGTGACGAGGTGAACCGCCACTTCATCTTCCTCGGCCTTGTTCTTCACGATGGCTTCGAGAAACTCCATGAAATTGCGGATCTGGTAGAAAAGCCGGATGTAGGGGTCTGTAACAGTGATCCTGCTGGCTCCTTTCAGGTAAGCGCCAAACAAGCCGTCGAATGAGATGCCCTTCTGATTTTCCTGGAAGGTCAGGTGCTTTTCTTTCAGTACGGGCTCGGGGGCATTCGGCTCTTTGGACTCGATACCTTTAACGTCCGCTGTTGGCTCGGGTTCTACTCCCTCGTCATCAGTTGTCGAGACCGTCTGGTGGTAGTAGCCTGGGTACTCTTCCTCCTCAAGTGTTGTGACCAGTATTTCCTGGCCTTGTTGATCCTGATAGGAAAATCGGACTTCACCGTAGGTGGTGTCGATCCGCTGTAACTGGTCCTTGACCCGCTTTCGCCCCTCGATGGCAAAACGCAGTACTTCTTCAACCTCATCCCTGGTTGCTCCGCCCTGGGGGAACAGGATCTTCATCAAGCCGGAAAATGTCTTGTTGATACCGTCCCGGTCACGGGTCGAGATATCCGAAGAGAGGGTAAAGTACTCCCGGTACTGATCGGAATAATCGTAGTTCCGCATCGAGCGCAGGATTTCTGCAAGGTAGTCCACCACGAAGCCATAGCCGTCGGAGAACATCTCGCCCCGGATGATATCGACCTCCCACCCGGGGATGTAGAAGTGGATTCGGTCCAGAAAGGCAGAATCGTAGAACTTGTCCGGCAGCTCATCGAACAGGTCCGAATGCTTCAGCATGTAAGGCACGGTATGCCGGGTGTTCCCCACGAACACCATGGACGCCTCGGCGCCCAGGGTTTCCACGCCCCGGGAGAAGGACTTGTTGGCCATGTAGTTCTTCATGATGTCGACCAGTGCTTTATCGACGCGTTTCTGCTTGCCGGCGAACTCGTCGAAGGCCACGCAATCCCAGTAGCCCACCAGGCCGATCTTGCCGCTGGAGTTATTCACAAACAGCTTGGGTACGGTGACTTCACCACCCGATACCAGGATCCCATGGGGCGAGAATTCGGAGTAAACGTGGGATTTACCCGTCCCCTTGGGGCCAAGTTCAATAAGGTTGTAGTTCCGCTCGCAAAACGGAATCAAGCGGACCAGTTGGGTTAGCTTGCTGCGCCGTCCGAACATCTCCGGGTTAAAGCCGATACTCTGGATCAGCAGGTCAATCCACTCATCGGTGCTGAACTGCTGCCGCGCGGCAACGTAGGCGTCGTAGTCGAAGTGCGATAGCTGAATCGGCTTGAGGGTGGACAGAATCCAGGGGCTGACGTTCTGGTCTTCAGAAAATACGTATTCGATGTCCGCAATGCACCATACGCCGCTTACCAGCAGTTTGGGGTGGGCCTTGACGGTCCCAGAATCCACCAATACCTTCTTGATTCCCAGGTTGGAAAACTGCGCCTCGTAGGCATCCGTCTTCTCATTCAGGGCCACACTGATCTTGTCGATAACCTTGTAGCGCCCCTTTTCCTTGATATTCGAGCGCACCAGTCCGGCCTCGTTCCGGTGGACATAGTGCTTGGCCAGAATCTCCTTGACCGTTTCAATCCCTGTTTTAATCGTGGCCTCGTCGTTAGTGGCGCAGTATTGGCCGAGCAGATACTCCAGCACGTATGAGGGAACGATGGCGTTGCCCTTGACCGTTTTCACCAGGTCTTTGCGCACCACCAACCCGGGGAAGTGTTCGTTGATCTTTTGGTCAAGCGTACTCATTGGCTATAACCCTCAGAAATCAAAATCGCTGGTAAAGGACCGCCGCATCAAATACCTGAGCGACTTGTATTCCTTGTAGTGGGAGGTGCCGGCGTGCTGTTCTTCCAGCTTCAGGAAAACCTCCTGGCCGTTGGCCTCGTCCGCCTTGCGGCTGAGCACAAAGCGCACCTGAAGCTCCCGCTCGCGGGGGTTCTCCGAGGTCAGGTCAAACGACAGTTCGTGACTGTCCGAAATCAACTCCCCTGACTGGGTATAAATCCCAGCCCGCAGGTGGCGAGGCTGTACTTTCTCGGTAACCGGTCCGGACTGATACAAGGTGACGGCCAGTTGGCCGGAAGTGATCACCGAGCTGGCCCCACGCAGGATGTCCACCTCAACGGCGCTGACATCACTCTGGCGCTTCTTGTTAACCTTCAGGACTGGAATCACAACCTCCTGAAGGGATGCGCCGCCATGCACAAAGCGGCTGCCAGAGCCTTTAAGACGCAGCCGGTTGATGGACTTGGGAATCTGCACTTCCATATCGCCATCCAGCCCAAGCTGCTCAGACGAGAAGTGATGGAAGGCCGGAGAGGCGGACAGCCCCTTACCCAGCACGAACCGACGGTCCCGGTAGCGAATATCATCGCCAGAAACGGCATCGCCCAGGAAATCACTCTCATCCAGCTCACGGTTCTGGTAAATAAAGCCATGGTCAGCGGTGATCAGCAGGTTATTGGCGTTGGCCGCCGTGAGCTTCTTGATCAGTCGAATCAGGTCATCCAGGGTTTGTTCTGCGGCTTCAAAGGCCTGCCCCTCTGAATGCATCTTGTCGCCGGTGTGATCGATGCGGTTGTGGTAGATGTACAGCACATCATTACCCTTGAGCAGCTCACGGCTGTCTTCCCGGTTGAGCTGCATAAAATCCTCCGCCTTGACGGCCTGGCCCCGACCATCCAAGGCGGCCTGCAGGATTTTGGTACGGTTGACCGTGCCCTGTGAGCTTTGGCCATCCACCAGTACCGTACCGGTATCGTTGTCGGCGATTGCCAGGGACTTGTTGGGCAGTAGCGCCGCCATACCGAGCTGGGTATAGCTGGGAAGGGTCGAGAGTGCCGGTTCAAGCTCCGCGCTGTAGCGATCTTCCTGCCGGATAAGGCCCAGCAGCTCATCACCAATCTCATAGCGCATGGCGTCGGAAATGATCACGCAGATCCGTTTGTCCTTGCACAGGTACGGGCGAACCCAGTGCTCGAAAAAGGCTGTTTGCTGAACGACCGGATAGGCCTCCCAGCGCGGCGCGGCATCCACGTGAACCTGGAAGCCGTCGCCCAGCTTGAGCAGGTAGTTGTTGGAATACAAATTCTCCACCTGCTCACTGAGATCGCCCATTAACGATGCCTGGCCGGACATGCGCACATGGTAGGTAAATTTGCGGTAGAGCTGATCCAACTGGAACCAGGAACGGCTGTATCGCTGAACGCCGTCGGAGAGGCTGTCCATGGTGAGACGAGCCTCACCGAGCATCTGGACAAAACGGGCCGCAAACTCAATGGCTTCATACAGGTGGCGGAACTCCCCGTACCAGTGGCCCTGGCGCCGCTGCCGTACCCACAATGCCACATCGCCACTAGTGACCGTGCGGCCTACCACCGCCCGCACCAGGTCACTGATAATCTTCTGGTCGATTAGCCGGAAGTAATCCAGCTCAACCAGGTCCCGGAAGTCCCGCTTACCCAGATCCTGCTCAATGCCCAGCACCTCGGCACACTCGGCAGACAGGGTTTCAAACCCCTGCTCGAACTGCCGGCTGTCTTTCCAGCGCTTGAGGAACACCAGGGCGTCGCCGGTCAGTTTGACATCGCCATCGGTACCCATGGCGTAGCAGGACTTGAACAGCTCGATCACGAAATCGCGCAGGCTGGGTTCACTGGCCTCGTAGCCGTAGAAACGGGTCAGTTGCTCCCACAGGAAGCTGCCCAGACCACAGCGCTCAATCAGCCGGATGCCATCATCACGGTCTTCAGCCAGTTGCTGCAGCAGGGTTTCCACCACCGAGTCCATACGGGGCTCGCTACCGGCACACACGGCCAGCATCTTCAGGCGCAGCTGGCCGGCGGTATCGTCCGGCTTCAGCAACTTCTTCAGTGCCTCCTTGCGCTTGATCGCCTGAAAGAACTCCGTATGGGCCTGAGCTATCTCGGCGAACTCCAGGCCCAACTCCAACTCGGACAGCCAGATGGCCACCTGGTCGGTCCGGAACTCGCCGTGGGCCAGCTGTACGTCCAGCAACCAGTTGTCCAGATCCTCCGGTTGTGGCCCTTCTTTGTACAGCAAGAATTTCTGTTCCGGTGCCTCCCGCAGGATGCGATGTTTCAGGCCGTACTCGTTGTTGGCGATCTCCAGCTTCTCCACGTCCGGAATGGAAACCGCCTCGAAGTCACTGCGCAGCTCTTGCTTGGTGTCGTACCAGAACACAACCCGGTGCTTATCGAAAAGTCTGCTCAGCGCATGAGTGATTTGCTGGCTCATTCTTTGCCCCCGAGCTTCTCCAGGCGCGACACCCACTCATCAAAGTGTTTGCAAGAGGCCCGTAGAGTATCAAGGCCGATATGAGCCGCAACCGATACCCCTGATGTCACCTTGTCGTACTCCGGTATCTCTTTGAGAATTCGTTTTGATGGCGCTGTTTCTCGACCGTCATTGATGAGCTCCGGATTTTGGGAGCCGACCATCTTCACTAGATTTCCAATTGGCTGGTCGTGCTCCAGGTACTCCCAATCCAGCTTGGCCGGGTCAGCCAGAATCAGGCTTTCAAATTCATGCAACTGGATATAGGGAATAAAGTTTGGCTTGTTCATTTCATTGCCAAAAGCAGCTTCGAGCCGTTCGATCCTTTGATAAGGCTCCAGCCGTTCCGCCTCGTCAAATCCTGGGAAATCGTCTGGCAAGGCATATAAATCGAACATGCTGGTAAACCAGCATTCCTGGTTGGCGTCTTCCTTCATCCAGGTTTCGATGTCTGCTTTTGCCTTCTGGTAACTGATCAAGCCACCCCGGTATTCTTTGGCTGCCCGTTTGTCCTTGCTCGTTAACACACAGCGCGCGTCGGTGTAGACATCAAAGTGCGCCAGATGGGGTGTCAAAACCTGGTCGACGAAGGCTTTCTCGGTCTGGCCCTCTGCGGTTATGTGCAGTCGAATCACGGCTGCCCTCCCAACACATTTTTCTCCCAAAGCTCCGAGAGGCTGTACCGTTGCAACCATTCACCCAGCGCCTCCGCTTCCAGACGGTGGAACGAGCTGGCGCCGGTCTTTGAATCGCGCTCCACAATCACAATCTGCTCCGGCAGGAATTCATCCACCAGCCGTGTGGACTGGGTGGCCAGGACCACCTGCGTTTTCTGGGATGCACGTTTGATCATACCGGCAAGCTCAAGCGTGGCAGCCGGATGCAGACCCAACTCCGGCTCATCCAGAACGATCACTTTTGGAAGCAACGCCGGTGGCTGCAACAGTAGTGTGGTCAGCGCCATGAAGCGAAGAGACCCGTCGGAAATCTGATCCGGACCAAAAAGATAATCCTGGCGGTAGGTATCAGACCAGTTCAGTCGCACGAAACGGTCATTGCCAGGAAGGGTATCCAGTACGAAGTCGTTGAACTGCGGCATAATCTTGCGAATATGCCGGACAATTCGTTCGTAGTAAGGACGATAGCTGTCCGACTCCTTCAACATCTTGAGGAAGGCCGCGAGGTTGCCCCCATCGCTGCGCAGGTAGGACACATCATCAACGTACACCCGGTCCTTGATTCGGGCGGTGTCGGATGTGTCGTGAAACTGGAAGGTTTGTATGCCTCTGAGCAGACCGGTAAGCACTTTACTGGTGGGCCGATCATCCTGCCCCAGATCCGCTTCGGGGCCACCACTGGACAGAAAGTATTCCTGCGGTCTGGGGTGACCGGCCTTGTGATAGCTTACCTGTTCACCGCTGACGAACAGCCGGTCCGGCAACCCATACGATAGCTTTACATCGTAGGAGTCCGTGGTGCTGTCATCTTCCAGTTTCACGCTGAAACTCAGCGATTCGGTCACCTTTGGGCCATAAAACAGAAGCTGGCTGACGCCCTGCCTGCCAACGTACTGCTGCAGAGCACCAGTGGTCATAAATCCCAACAGCCGGAACAGTGAAATCAGGTTACTTTTCCCGGAGCCATTCGCCCCCAACAGCACCGTGACATCGTTAAAGGCAATACGCTCGTAGTCGTGATTGCTGATGGATTTAAAGCCTTTAACGGCAATTTCTTTCAATTTCATAGGTAGCCCTCCTTCATGAGCGACCTGGGATATTCATGAGAGGCCTGGGAAATTCGATTACTCATGCGGCGGCATAGTCCCCAAACAGGTATTTGATGGTGGTCCAGAACTCACCGAAACGGCCGTCTGCTCCCATGGTTAAGTAGCCCGACACGAACTGACCCAGCTCATCATGGCTCAAGCTATCATCCAGGAAAGGCTCAATTGCTCCAGCTCTCAACTCATTCAACTTGGGCAGGTCGAGGCCCAGTCGGGTAATGGTTTCACAGGCCGCCCGGTCGTTATTGTCAGCAGGTTTAATCCAACCATCACCTTCAAAACCAAACCGGGGCTCACAATTCGCATCCAGCGGAGATATCAACAGCTCGGGGTCAAACCAGTCGCCTTTCAGGTTACCGCAGTGACGGGGCTCACCCTTTCTGATCTGATTCTGGCAGGAGCACAAAAGATTGCCGTAATCCAGCGGATCCACAGTCGGGTCACTCTGAGGCTGAAAGTGTTCTATGTGGGAATCGCCCTCGGTTAACCGGCGTTCACAATAGCAGCAGATGTAACCCTGCTCCCGCATCAATGATCTCTTTACCGAGGCTTTGGGCTCACCCCTCAGGTCGCCATAGGTAGGCTGCCAGTCTTCATTGACATTGGCCAGAGCCTTCCATTGCGTAAAAACTTCAGGTTCGTGGCGCTTCTCCACATACTTCATCGGCCAATCAGCTCCTTGCGTTTGATCAGCACCTTGGCTTTTACCAGTTCCGGATCTTCGCCAATGTCTCGTTCCAATTCAGCAATGCCTTTTCTGGCAGTATCAAGCTCGCCATCATTGATTTGCCCGTAAATAGCTCGAAGAGCATCTTCCACTTGGTCAGGGCGTGTGGTCTCAAGGCCCATCAGATCTTCAAGTACCCTGTCCACCGTCTTCCCGTAGGACTCATTCGGGCGAACAATCTCCAATTCCCCGGCATCTGTCATGTTCATAAGGAACAGATTCTCCGGTTTCACATGGGTAATTACATGCGGTGAATGAGTGGAGATAAAAAACTGACAGTTCGGGAAAACCGCCCTCAAACTGGGCACCACCAGGCGCTGCCATTTCGGATGCAGGTGCAGATCAATTTCATCGATCATCACAATGCCATCTCCCAGCAGCGGATCTTCTCGCTCCGGGTTGGCTATGGCCATGCGCCTGGCAAGGTCGCCAACCATGGCCATCAAGCATTTTTCGCCATCGGAAAGCTGGTTTACCGTCAGCCGCTGGCCTTTCTTCGTTACCTCCATCCGCAGCGGTTGGCGCCTTACGGTCAGGTTTTGGAAGTCCGGCATGAAAATCTCAAGGGCCCGCCGCACCGCCGTTAGCTGCGAATCCGGGAACTCGAAATCGTCCGGCTTGATCAGATCATCTATGTATTTGCGGTTCTCGTTCTCAAGGTCTTCACGCTCCCGGAACCATTCAAAGAAAGTACGGAAGTTGGCGCCACTGGTTAGCGACTCCTCGTAAGCAGAAAGAAGCCCGAACTGATGCTTTTCTCGGATACGCAGTGGAATATCCAACACAGCGCGATTCACCGGGTAGTAAGCAAACAAGGGGATGTTTACCTTCCCGTTGTGTTCGGTGATGCCGGCCTGAATACCCTTGGCCGTTTCGGATGCAGAAATCAGAACAGAGGCCAGGTCCTTTTTGCTGTACCCCTTACGCACCTTCGCCAAGTTCCAGCCGAAGGAAGTACCCTCATCACATAGCTGAATGGCCAGATTGGCGGAGGATTCACCATTTCTGATATCGGATTCTGCAATCGGACGCCCAGATGCACCCGCATGCTTAATCCGGTTCGCCAGCCAGGACAGCATGATGGCCGAAGCATCCAGAATGCTGGATTTGCCCGCGCCATTCATACCGACAAACACATTGAGCTTGTCGTCCAGATCCAGCGGTAGATCTTGAGCGCCACGAAAGCGCTGCAAGGTTAGTTTGCTGATATGCATGCCTGTGCTCCTAGCCAGAGAGGCCGGTAATCTTCTTCAAGGCGCTGCCAAACTTCGGGTAGTTGGCTTTTACCCCGTCATCGAGATCGATTTCTACCTGTTCGGTGGCCAGAGGGTAGAGCACCTCCCGCTCGTAATCATCCAGCTCGGCAAGAATCTTGTTGATTTTTTCGATCTCTTTCAGAGCCTTGGTTTTCTCACCCTGAGAGGCGCTGGAGCTGATACTGACGGCTTCCAGGTGGTTCTTCCGGGCTTTCAGCTTCTCGTCTTTGAAATCCCGCAGATACTCCAGCACCGTGCCCACGGTGTGAGGCTGGTAGCGGTGCATGTAGATCAGCGCGTTGAATGAGCCTTTGGGTGAGGAGAACAGCCAGTAGATGGGCCGTTTCTTGTAACGACGCACGTGGTCGTTGTAGAAGTCCTTCAGGAAGTACTTGCGGATGTCCTTGCCCAGCGCCTGCTCGACAAAGCGGAGGTTTTTGTCATAGTGCTCTTCGCCAAAGGCGATGCGCAGGAATTCACGGAAGCGCTCGGTGATGTCATCGGTGAACCAGTCGCCATCGAGCATGGGGATGACATTATCCTCATCCGCCGGGAAGCTCGGCTCTGGGATCTGCTGAAGGTAGTCCTCGATGGTCTCTCCCTGGTTGGCCAGGATCAGCCCCGGTTTGTCCAGCGCGTAGCGGCCGAACACGCAACCCACTGCGTAGGAGATAAGTTCAGCCATAGTGTCCGCGAGCAGGCGGGTTTCGCGTTCTTCCTCAGACCCTTTCACCCCATAGCGATAGGCCGGGTTGCAGGTGAGTGTAATCTCTTCAATCGGAACCTCGGGGGACAGCTCATCTTGCAGACCATAGGCTTCGATGAAGATGCGGTTGTTCTCTTGTTCAAGTCGCTGCATCTCATTCGTCATACCCTGCCAATGGGCGCGGACAGCGGCATAGGTGGCCTCCAGAGTCTCGGCCCGTTGATCAGGTGAGAGCAGCGGGAGCGCGGTGAAATCCCACGAGGTTTCGTAAGCGTCCCAGTCGGATTTCGCAATTTGGATAATCTGTCCGACGGAAGACTTTATTGCGCGATGTGATGCCTCGGGGAGCTTTAGCGGCAGCCTCCCCAACCCAGTAAGGCGAAAGTCGATTGTCTGACTGAGCATTCCGAGTAGAAAACGTGAAATGGGGCCGTTTAGGAAAGCTTCAGCAACAAGTAATTCATCTGAACTTCCAAAAATGGAAGGAGCCGTCGAGTCAAACGTCTCGCCTGGGGGCGAGTGTCGGATAGCAAAGTCCCCTGAGCTTACACGTGTCCACGATGCGGCTTCTTTTAGAAAGAACTGCTTCCCACGCATTGGGGCGCCCCGATACTCAAGTGGAAGGCCGTGATAAGAGTGTATTTCTTGACCTACCTCACCCCAGTTAAGCGCATACTCACCGTTTCCATACCATTTTCTGAAAGGGCCACCTTTACGATGTTTTTTCCATTTTAAGGCAGTCGGCTTTTCTGATACGTTCCTATCAAATGAGGCATCGCCGACTTCATGCCAAAGCCTTAAAAATCTTTCGTTATCGCCAGTATTAATGCCTTCTCTCAGGTTTAACTTCTGACCAAGATAAGCACTCTCATCGTCGAAGAGATCAACGATATTGTCTGTTGCCCAATAAGCAATCGGATTACCCGGGATCTTTCGGAGTTGATTCTGAGGAATTGAATACTTCCCGAGCTCTTGATTCAAGAAGAGGTTTTCGATCTGTTCGGGAGAGCGAACCTGAACATGACGATCGAAAAGACGTCTGTAAGTTCCGGTCGTTCTGACGTCAGGTTTCTTGTTATGTATTACGAAGCTGACAGTCCCAAAGTCGGAGCCGAAGATACCACGTCCGAGATGGACCAGAGACTGAATAGTATAATTTTCAAGAAGCTTAATTCGCAGCTTTTCAAACGACGATATGAACATCCATGAGGGGAGGTTTATCATTCCCCAAAGTCCATTTGGCCGGGCGAGGTGGCCCGCTCTCTCCATGAAGCAGGTCATAAGGTCAGCTTTACTATCTGGGTAATTCGCCTTTACAAATCTGACAAGTTTGGGGTTCAGGCCTGTTGCGTTCGCATAGGGAGGGTTAGCCACTACCACGTGGTATGTTGGGCTCAGATATTTAGCCTGTCTCAGTGCCTGCAACACCTTCTGGTGTGTCTGACTCAGGAACAACTGTCCCGCCACGTCCTTGGCTGCCAGTATGGCCAACATGTCTTCCACATCCGTCAGGCCAGGGCGAATGAGGGAGCCGAAGTTATCGGACTCTTCAAACTGACGAAGGGTAGTTTGCAGCGGCGCGGTAAAGAGGTCGCACCCGACAAACTCCATGTATTCCTTCAGCTCGCCTTCGTCGAAACGTATATTTTCCAGCACACAAATATTGGGCTGAACTGGCTTACGAAAGAACCGACGCTGCTTGGCACGTGCCTTCATGGTTAGAGCAAAAGCGGCCAACTCACCGGCACGCTCATCGATTTCAATGCCATACAGGTTATGAGTCAGGATCTTGGCCGAAATATCGGCAGGTTCGTAGCCTTCCTCCTCGTAAATGGCATAAAGAAGATCGAATGCATACGTCAGCATATGGCCCGAGCCGCAGGCTGGATCGCAGATCTGGATTTCCTCCGGGCTGCTGATGCGTAGGAAATCCGTCTCGGGCTCTTCCGGCTTGATGTAGTAATCCATCTGCTCGATCAAGCCAGAATCAGGGCGGTTGAGCATCCAGAGGCGCCCCAGAGAGTTCTCCACCAGATACCGAACAATCCAGTGCGGCGTGAACAGCTGAGTCGCCGCCGGGATATTCTCGGGAGTAACCTTCTTGTTCTTCTTGAGATCAGCAAATACCTGGTCTTTCTTCTCGGAGATATAGAACTGATACAGCCAACCGATTACCTCAACATCTTTACAGACATCCGGCGTCATGGCTTCGCGGGTATAGGCCAGAATCGAGTTACCCGATAGAAGATCATCCGGCATCAAAAGCTCGGTGTAATCGTCAATGCGCTCGAACAGGAAGGGCATGGCGCTGTACCAATAGTTACAGGCGGCTACGACCAGCAGGCGATAGGCTTCCCCCTGCGGATCCTGACTGGGTGTTTTGCCATCCAGCAGGGCGAAGATCTTTTGACGGGTTGGCTCCGACACGATCTCTTCATCGATATGGCCCATCTTGGCATCCGCCAGGATCTCGGGCTGAAACTGCCCCTCGGCGGGCGAGACCACGCCGATGCGGTTATATCGGTTCACGTCCATAAACCGCAGGGCTACGAGCCGGTTGAACCAGATATACGCCACCCGCTCGACAACCTGCTCTTTACCCTGCTCGGCTATCGCCTCTTCCAGCTTTTTGATGGCCAATGGGCTTTCCCGCCGGGCGGGGCTTTCTTCGGCCAAAACCAGTTTTAGCTTGGCGCCGACCTGTTCAATCAGGCTGCGGCGGGCGAACTGGGCGAATTTTCTGAGTTTTGCGGTTTCCATCGATTCATGCCTTGGTTTTGATCGTGACCGAGCGATATACGCTGACGCATAAATGAGCGTATATATTTACGCTGAGCGCATAAATTAACGCACGCGCTTGTAAATAGCCCCTTTACGCTCGCCTATTTGCTCGATTTCTCCCCTTTTCTTCAATCTGGCCAACAACTTGTAGGCTTGATCCGGGCTGATATGGCACAGCTCAACCACGTCAGCACGTTTGATGCTGCCGTGCATATCAATAAAGCTCATGACCATCTGCTCTTGCTGGATAGGATCAAACCCTGCCTGGCGCACATAGGCGGCCTTTTGCCCCGCCCCTTGATATACCTTGGCGCTCAAGGTGTAGGTGCGGCCCTTGCCGGTTCCGTGGGCTTCCACCATGCCGGCTTCTGCTAGTTTTTCCAGGGAGCCCCGGACCACGGTTTCGGGCTTTTGCACGGATCTAGCCAGGTCTGCAGTTCTTAAGCGCCGTTCATTGCGCAGCCGGGACAGAATGATCAGGCTATCGATGGGCATTTCAGTGCCAGTCTGTTCCTCGCGCTCGACGATCATGAGCAGGAATTCGGCGTCCGCATCCGCTGCGCTCATGCGCACAGATACGGTGTGAGCGGATGACATGGAGTAGTCCGGTGCAGTACGCCCGTAGCGGAGCATGCCCTCGAAGATCCGGTCGATACCCCGGCCCGTGCGTTCGGCCAGGCCGATGCGCTTGATGATGTCGGCCAGCAATGGGTTACGGGAGCGGGGATCGGCCACCAGCAGGTTGTCCAGATTCACACCTTCTACAAACCCACCCGGGTTACTGATGCTCAAACCGTCATCGTCCAGTTTGACGTGTACAGCGCCCAAAGCACTGTAGTCGCGGTGAACCAGGGCGTTTACGAAGGCTTCCCGGAAGGCCCGGCGGTCGAAGTTGGGGATGGGCACGCGAAACAGTCCGACCTGAATCTCCTCTTCTTCCACCCGGGCGCGGAACAGTACCTCGACCTCCTCGAAGGTCTCCAGCAGCGGTTTGCGGTAGAACTCATTGACCAGCACATCGGTACCGCGCAGCACCTGGAATGCTACCTCGTGGGAGGGCAGGTGTTGTCGGAGCTGCATGTCGCTCCCCAGCAGCAGCAGCCCTGCCACGGTGGGGTGACGCTGGCCTCCCACGTTCACGGTCAGCCCCAGGGCGCCGTCCAGCTCATCATCCGCCAGGGGCGTCAGGCTCTGGTCGCCGCCGTATTTCTTGATGGCGTTGCGGATGCGGATCCGCTGAATCGGGTCCAGATCCTCAACCGCCAGGTTTTCCACCGGCAAGGCCGAGGGGTCCGTTACTCCCAGGCTGGACTGGCGCTGAACAAACTCATGGGGGTAGAAGGGCACGGCCTCCGGAGTGCCGTCCATTCTCAGGCGCCGACGTTGCAGCAGGCCATCCGAGGTGGACACCAACTGCCGGGACTTGGGCACCTGGATCCTGGCAATAGGTTGCCCTTCCAGCTCCAGGGCCTCAACGCGCACAGCCAACGAGGGAATGGTTTTGTTGGCAATCAGTGCGGGCAGGCCAGCGAGGTTGTGGTGGTTGGCATGCAACCCTGTCGGGGTGCCATCGTCTTCAACGCCCAGGAACAGGTCGCCGCCCTCGGTGTTAGCAAGGGCCACCACCGCGGCCACCAGATCCCGGTCTGGCAGGCTTTTGACGTCGCTCTTGAACTCGACGGCGAGGCTTTCGCCGCCTCGAATGAGCGCCTGGATTTCCTGTTCGGCTTCGTGCATGGCTATCCCCAACATCGACCGGTTAGACGGTTCGGCACGCTTAGATCTGGACCTTGCGGCCTTGCTGGATTTCAACCAGCAGGGCCTCGCGCAGGGCATTCAGGTACCGGTCCACATCACCCTCGTTGGCCAGCCAGGCCTTGTCGAACGCGACACGGAGGTTGCGGGTGTGAACGTAGTCGGCTGCCGATTCCTTGACCTCGGGAGTCCCCCCGTCACTCTGGTCTTCACTCTGGCTACCTGGGTGCTGATCGGGGTCGTCTGCCGGTGCTGATTTCTGATTGGCCAGCGCCACCATTTTGCCCAGCAGCTTCTGGTAGCCCTCTTCTTCAAAGTACCGGGTACGGTCCTTGATCACGGCAATCAGGCGCTCCTGCCCGATGTAGTCGACCAGATCCCGGAACGGTTTGTTGAGCTCATCCTGGCGTGGTTCCGGCAGGGACTGATATTCGTCCATACTTTGCATGCGTTCCTGCATGGTCTTCAGGGAGGTTTCTGCCTGAGCTCGGGTTTGCTGCACTTTCTCGTCGATGCGCTCCTGCAGGCTATCCAGTTGGCCCTTGAGCTGCTGAATGCGATTCCCTTTGTAGCAGTTGGGGTCGTTCAGGATGGTGCGGATCTGCTCGATCTCGTCCCCGGACACATAGATGAAGTTGGGCTCCTGGCTCTGCAGGAAGGACCGAGCCTGGTTGTAGATGTCTTTTTGTGAACCGCCCATAAACTTGCGGATGGGGTCGATGACATCCTCTTTCAGGTCCAGCAGCTGGTCTTCCTGCTTGCCCAATTCCGTCAGGTGCCAGGTGTAGGGCTTTCCGGCGACCTCTTTCAGCGTCACCAGGGCAGGTTTCAAGGCATTGAGAAACGGGTACTGATCGACCTGCGCTATCCGCCGATCCAGGTCGTGGTACATGTCCTGGAAGGCGTCGCCGGCCTCTTTACCCAGGGCCTTGGCTTCGCTGCTGCGGGGCGGGCTGTCGAAGAAGTCCTCGTAGAACGACTTGAGGGCTCGGACCTGAGAGGCGGTGAACTCAATCTGTGGTTCCAGCACCACGTTGCCGTGGCCGTGAGTGTTACGCAGGGCGCGCTCCAACTCGCTGTCCTCCAGGATGTTACCGTCGAGACGAACCTCCACCTTGCCACGGGCACAAAGGTTGGCCAGCGTGCAGAGAATCGCGGCGTAATACCAGCCGTAGGGTTTGCGTTCGAACTTTTCCAGCAGGCTCTTGAGGGTGGTGCGGACACCGCCCCGATTGTTGCTCTGAATGAATGCCAGCACCTCTTGCTCGGATTCCGCCAGGGCCGTGGCGTCATTACCGAAAAGGCCATCGTCTGTGCGGTTGAGGCAATTGCTGATGTCGTTTTCCGTGTAGGAAACGCCGCGCAACATGCGGAGGTTGGGGTAAGCCCGTGAAATCAGCTCATGGAAGCCCCGAATAATGCGGGTCTGGGGGTCCTCATTCGCCACTTCCACATCGGCGCCGCCAATGAGCAACTTGGACTTGCCAATGAGGGTCTGAACCTGCTGCCGGAGCCTGGCCTCGCGCTCACGGTTCTGAAAGCCCTTGTCATTCAGGATCCGCTTAACGGCTTCCTGCTGGGTAACGGAAATGTTCTGCTTGATGTACTTCTCGGTGCGCTTGAACATGAGCAGATCGCGCACCAGGCGCTCGTCTGACGGCATGAGCACGAACAGCTCGTCCGCCTTGTAGGTCGAGGCTGTGCGTAGCATCTGCTCGTTGTCAGTATGCTCGTGGAACGGGCTGATGACATTGATCGAGAGCTCGTATTCACGCCCATGCAGACGATCATCCAGTTTGCGCGAATAGGAGTAGTCCTGCCCCTGGTTTTGGGAGGAGCCGGCGTCATAGCGGATTTTGCGCTGTTTTATAACAAAGTCGAAAACGATCTTTTCCAGCTCGTCCGCAACGTCCGATGACTCAACCTCTGTGTTCTTGATCTCCTGCTCGACGTCCTTTTCCTCGTCCGTCAGGTACTCGTACTGGTCGCCGTTGCGCTGTATGTAGGTCTGTTGCTCCAGAAGGCTCAGGGCTTCTTCGACCTTGGTGCGAAGTGCCGGCAGATCCTGATCGAAGGCATCCAGCATCAGCACGCAAAGGTTGCGCACCGTGGGCTTGAATTCCTTGACATATTTGACCAGGAACAGGGCCTTCAGCAGCCGGATGGCGAAGGCATTATCGAGGTGGTTCTCGGCCTGAATAATCGCCCGCTGTATTTGTGATTTCAGTGCAGAGCGGATGCCTTCAAACATCAGGTCAAAGGTGGCCAGCTGGCCCACCTCATGGTTGCCGATGTGGATGGCCACCTGCTGGAAAACACCCAGCATGGAGCGCTCACCGACGGAACTGTGTTTACCCTCGAAGGCGTTGTGCTGCGACAGGTTCTGGATCGCCGATTGAAACAGCGCGAACTGGTAGGGGACGAAGGGGTAGCTGTGGATGAAGTGGTCCCTGTCCCGGAAGTTCCGGTAGGTGGCCGATCCATCCGCGAAGTCAAACAGGGTTTTGAAGTTGTTCGCCTGTGCGTGATAGACGTCCGACAGCTGATTGACGCCTTCTTCGGTCTTGGTTAGCAGGCGCTTCTGGATGACCTCCGCCACGTCCGCACTGGACAGCTTCATACGGTTATTGAACCGTGCCTGAATTTTCGAGAAGTCGTGGCCCTGCTGCTTGCCCATTTCGCCAACCACGTTTTTCATTTCTTCCTGGGCGGTGACGATAATCCAGGCCCGCCCCCGGCACTTGGTGGCGAGGCTCTCGGCAATGGTTTGCAGGTTGGTCATCAGCTTGGTGTTGTCGGCAATGTACTGGCCGACCTCGTCCACAAAGAAGTTCAGGCGGAACTCTTTGTGGCCACCCTCTTTTGCCTGCTTCTCGATATAGGTGTTCACATTGTCCGCGAAGTCTTCAATTGAAACGCGGTATTCGCTGCGGTACTTGTCCAGAATGCCCGCTGCCGACTGCGGGTCGCCACCGGTCACAGCGGCGTAGGCTTTGGCAATATTCGGGCCTTCCAGAAGGGCTTGCTCCCGGCCTTTCTGCCAGGGGCGACCGGCGATGGCCTCGTACTCGGCTTTGAACTGTTCGTACAGGCCACGGCCGTCCAGATCGCGCTCAAACTGGGCAATGTGCCCTTGTTTGCCGTAGTAGCCGCACATTTCGTCGAAGACTTTAACGAACACGGCCAGAAGCGCATCGATTTGGGTTTTGCTGATGACATCGGCTTTCTGGTCGATGTTGAACAGAATGCTCTTCGCCGGAATTGAGACAGCTCGTTTCAGGTCGCCCCGGAGAATTTCATTCTCACTGCACTTGGGAAGGAACAGGTCCAGGGTAGTAGCACCGTCCATCTCCCGGTTTTCAAGCAGAAGGGCCAGCATCTTGAGGAGGTGCGACTTACCTGAGCCGAAGAAGCCGGATACCCAGACCCCGTTCGCCCCTTCGTAGTTATTGTAGGCGTCCAGGAACTCTTCGAGGCGTTTCTCGACTTCGTTGGTCAGTACGTATTCTTCAATTTCGAGGCGAAGACTGGCTTCATCGTCGGCTTTGATAACGCCTTCAATGGGGCGGTCAACGGGCTTTAGAAAAATATTCTTCAATGTCATTGTACTTTCCCTTAATGATTACGCCTCGAATCGTATCGTCCGCTCAGGCTTCGTAATGAAAGATGTTGAACGCACGGTAGTACTTGTCGTCATGCAGCCTGCCGAACAGATCCAGAGATGCACCGGTTTCCAGCGAGTGGGTATAGGAGCCCGGGAAGAACATCACCGTTGGCTGGTCTTTGGCGGTGCTCTGCAAGTTGTTGAGCACGTTGTGGGAGCGTATGTAGGGGAAGACCTCGCCCACCCCTGAGAGAAACAGCACGTCAAACTCAACGGACTGGAGTTTTGCCGCAATAGCGGGCACCAAATGGGCTTCCGGGTCCAGCACTCCCTGTAGCAGTTCTTTCAGTTGATCCTTTGAGACCGTGGGCTCGAGCTCCAACACCTGCTCCCAGATGTCTCTTTCTTTCAAGATATCGACGGCCAGGTCGTACAGATTGATACTCAGGATCCGGATGCCCGCCTGCTCTAGCCGGTTAACCAACTGCCGCTGAAGACGCTCCATCTCGACCGCCTCTTCAGGCCGGTAGGGGCAGATGAAGAAAGGCACTTCATTACCCAGTCCCTGTTTGTTCAGGAACCGCTGGCCGGAAACCACGCTGAACAGGTGCTGTAGTCGCTCCTGCATCGGCATTTTGGCAATGTCCTTTCTCAAGCTGACATCCCCCTGATATCGGATTCATAGACTGGGAAGTAGAAAAACTCGTCAGGATTGTTCTGACGCAGCAACTCAACCAGCCTGGGGCTTAGCAGAACTGCGTTTATGGTTTTGTCCTTAGCTAACAACCCTGCCTCCCGCAGCATTCTGAACAGGACCTGCCGCAATTTATCGCGCGTTGAGGCGCTGGCATTATCCAGTTCGTCATGCCATTCCGATTTACGGTTATAGAAGGCGTCGAAATCCTCAAAGCTGAGATCCAACTTCATCGCTACAAACCGTTCGTGTAGCACTTCCACCGCGAAGTCCGCTATAAAGCGATAAAGGCGGCACACGGAAACCCACAGGAGATGTGCCTGGTCCTGGTGGTTTGCCTCGGCCAGGAAAGTCAGTTCGCTCTCGGTCAACGTCTTCAGGCGTGCAACCGCCTCTCTACAGGTGCGCTTTGCCGTGCTTTCCGTTCTGGCCTGTAGAAGGTTGTCATGTAGAGCTTGAGTCCGCACCTCATCCCAGTCACGGAGCGACAGGTACAGCTCGGCCAGCTTCACCGATTCGCGGTGATACAGGCTGCCGGACGTGAAGGAGATGCGATACCGGCCTTGGGTCATTCGGAACGCTCACCTTTGCTCGTCTCGGCGGCTCCTCCGCCCTTGACCCACTCATCTACTTCGACTTTTTTGAACTTCCAAAATCGCCCCATGCGGTGGGCGGGCATTGAGTGCTTGTCGATCCAGCGGTACACGGTGTCATTGCTGACACCGAGGTGCTTGCCTATTTCGTCTACGGATAACCAGCGATCTTCCATCTCGGCCATGTTTTCGCTTCCTATGGGCGATGGTGTTGCCGCCTCATCTGAGGCGGCATGGTTTCGTGGGCGGAGCAGCCCTACACTAGATTGACTGATCAATATATAGAGGTACCACGCCGCATTCAACCGATTTGACCCGGATAGACCGGCAAAGGACAGCATCCATAGCTACCGTAAATTTAGCCGCGCCCACCAATAGCCCCACGCAATCAACACCTACGGTGTGAGCGGCAGGCCTTTTACCGCCAACAGCCCTCATTCCGCCTCGTTGGAGGGGCTTGAACTCCCGCTGGCAGCCTCCTTCAGTCCACCGAGGTGCTCCTCCAGATCTTTCAGGAGGCGCTCGCTTTTCCGCACGATTCGACAAAGCTCCGCCTGGTTGGCATTGAGTCTTCGCAGCATTTCAAAACCAGTCTCAGTCTCCATGATATGGGGTTGCTCCCAGTCCTGAGCCCGAGTGAAGGCCGGTTTGTGGTAGCGGAACCGACCTTCTTTGCGAATGTACTCACTGAACACTGATCGGCCCTCGCCACTCTTCTTCGGGATAAAGCGGTTGTAGTACCAGGACAATTCCAGTTTTCTTTTTCTGAGTCGAACGCGGCAGCCGAAGTGCCCGGGATAGCCGGGTGTCTTGTCGGTACGATAAGCCATGTTGTGGGACCAGAAGTGATCACAGAGCCGCTGCGCCAGATAGCGGTACCTCGCTTGCTCCACGTCCGCTTGCTGGTGAATCGCCGTCAGAAACTGACGGCATTGCGTTATGGCGGCTTTGATACCACGTTGGTGGTTCACATTTTGGGCTCGGCTGACCGCCTCCCACTCTTCGCAGATTTCCTGGTGAGTCATTCGTTTGCTCATGGCTGGCTCCTCGCTATGGATTTGCCAACAATCGTAATCCGTCGAGTGCTTTGAGCTGCCATGTGCTTTTGTCCTTTTTGGACACAAAGGCGGGGGCGGAGGCAGATTCCTTCCTCCAAGCCATGGGACCTTTCCAATTCCTGTCCACGTAACTATCTGATTTGGGACTTTGCCGCTGCGCTCCCGCGCGCCATGAAATAGCTCGCATGGGCTGAAGGATCCGCGTTCCATTATTCATTTGGGACCCTGGCCTCCCACCTCAGTGACAACACCGGTATCCGGAGGCTTGATGGAACCGGACTGACTGTCGTCGCTACAACAATTCCCGCTACTTCCTCGGGGCACTTACAAAGGGCTTGGAAGAGACCTTTTGGAGCCCCGTTGTGATATGGACATGCCCCGTAAAATAACAGGGCCTCGAAAAGGCTCTTTAAGAGGCTGTTTTGATCACGTCCAGCATTGACTTTCACATGTGAAAGTCAATGCGCATTACCGCTTCACAAAATGATGCCGTGATGGTGGCGGGTAACAGCGATTGCTTACATTTCGCCAGATTTTGCTCGTAAACCGATGAGGCTCCCATGAAAATCGCCTTAATGACAGAAGTTAACCTTTAATTTCATCTAGTTATAATTTTTTTCTCTTTGCGCCCAAAATGGCCAATTTCACGGTTCTGGTCCTGACTCCTGATTACTAATAATCACTCCTGCCGTTAATCAACGAACCAGGAGTAGATAATGAAACACATGTTTTCTAGCGAGACCAACGAGCGCTTGCTCACATACGAAGAAGTGTGCGCCGTCACTCAGCTATCGCAAGCCACGCTACGTCGATACGTCCGATCAGGTCGCTTCCCCGCCCCCATCAAGCCAAACCCGCAAGGTCGAGCCGTCAGGTTTCGGATCCAGGATGTTAGAAACTGGCTGGATCGGTTGTGACGGAGGGGCAAATGAAATTTCAATTGAGAGACTCTGGCCTGTACTGCTTCAGCTCTGATGAATGGCAAAGAGTTGGTGGATGGATTGAGGTTATTGCCAGAACCCGACTCTCCAACAAGAAGCACGGTCACGGTGCGCTGCTGCAGTGGAAAAATATGGACAACGTCCTGCTCCGCGAGGTGGTGTATGCGCGCAACCTGAACGGCGATAACGCCCGACAGATACGGGAGCTGCTCGTGGACAGCGGCTATCCGCTGGAGCCTGGCAATATCAGTTGGGCACGACTACAACGCTACCTGCTTGAGGAAATGGCAAAGGCGCCGCCGGCCACAACCGTCGACCGTACAGGTTGGCACGGCCCCATCTTCGCGACGAGTAGCTGGACGGCAGGTCAGGCGGATGAGCAGCACTACTTCGTCGGGCAGCTATCAACCTCCCCTCTACTTCAGGAAAACGGTTCTCTCCAGGATTGGCAAGCTCAAGTGGGGAAGCTGTGTGAGGGCAACCCGCTGGCGATGTTCAGCATTGGGGTAGCCCTTGCGGCACCACTGCTGAAGCATGCGGAGATTGAAAATGGGGCTTTTCACTTCGGCGGCAATAGCTCCAGCGGTAAAACGACACTACTGCAGGCGGCCGCGAGCGTGTGTGGTGCACCAACGTTTGTGCGGAACTGGGTATCGACTGCCAATGGCTTGGCAGCCGTGGCTGCTGAGCACAATGACATGTTGCTGGCATTGGATGAAATTGGCCTGGCGCGCCCGGAAGATGTCGATGTGGCGACGTATCACATAATGACCGGTGCCAGTAAGCTGCGCGCGAATATCTCAGGGGATCTTGCTGAACAAACGCACTGGCGAACGCTGGCGTTAAGTACTGGTGAGGTATGGCTGTCGGAAGTGTTTCAGGAAATAGGAAAGTCGGTTAAAGCCGGCCAAGAGAATCGTCTTGTCGAGATCCCCGTTTTTGGAAAATTTGGAGCCTTTGACGAGGTGCATGGCTTCAGCAGCCCCCAAGAGTTCGTGGACGCGTTGAAAAGCCGCACCAGGCACTACCATGGCACGCTGTTCCGGCACTGGCTTGAGCGTCTCACAGAAGATGTGGATGACTTGCCCGGCTATATCCAGAATGAGGTCGCCCGGTTGACGGACCAATGGAAGACCTCTCATATGGCTTCGCAAGTCCTCCGGGTGATCAGGCGGTTCGCACTGATCACCGCTGCTCTGTGCCTAGCCTGCCGGAACTACCTACTCCCCTGGTCGGAAGCGGAGTCAGTTCGAGCGGTACACCAAGCAGTTGGAGCCTGGCTTCGGAGCCGAGGTCACATCTTCAATTCGGAGGAGCACCGCATTTTGGCTCGCCTTCGCGATGCGATTTACAAATGGAATCACCGCCTTGTTGACATAGAGCGGGGGGATTACGGAAGAGCAATTGGTCTGCGACGCAAAGTGGCCGGTGAGACGCAGTGGCTGATACCCAAAAATACTCTGATCAAGGAGCTTGGCCTTCGTAGTCGATACACTCGGGAAATTGAGCCGCTTATCCAGAGAGATTTCATGGAAACCAATGAGCAGAGCCGTGGCACCATGAAAATCAAGCTGCGGGATCGATCGGAGCGTTTTTTCGCCCTGTGGCCTGATCGCATCAAGGCGTATTGGGAAGCGCTACCGGATGGAGATGGACTTTCCCAGTTTCCCACTATTCCCACTGGTGATTCGGAGGTAGAGGAGGATGATTGATAAAACCTTCAGTCCGCCTTCGGAAGAGGTGCGCACCAAGCTTCTGGCTCGTTCTGGACAGTGTGAGCGGCTGGTTCGGGAGTCGGACCGTCGAACGATTACGGGTGTCAGTCGGACGCAGTGGTGGACTTTGGAAAGAAAGCGAGTGGCTCCGGCACGGCTCAAGTTGGGCTGCAACTCGGTGGCGTGGCGACTATCGGATCTGTTGGCTTGGATCGAACAGCAAGGGGCTTGATTTGGCCCCTTTTACTCTCCAGAACTAACTTCACCTCTCACGATGGGCGCTAACCATTCGCAGAGCGCCTCGTGAGCCGCTCTTCGCTCTTCAAAGTACGCATGCTTGTTATAAACCCGGTCCGTCCGGTTGCCGGGCAGCTGATTCAGGCAGCGCTGGGCCAGATTGTCATCAAAGCCGAGCTTACCCAGTTTCGTACGGGCCGTGCCGCGAAGATCGTGGACGCGGCGCTTGTCAAATGAGAAGAGCTTTTTCTCAAAGAGCTTCTTGAGCGCATGGTTGAGCGTATTCTCGCATACGTGCGGAGTCCGTGCTTTTTTGCTGATCCTGCGAGCTGGGAAGACCCACTCACTCCCACAGGAGCGTACTTTCAGTTCATTCAACCATTCCACGGCGGGTTCCGCCAACGGGATATCGATGGCCCTTCTCTTTTTGGTCCTTTCCTCGGGCAGGTACCAGATACGGTTCTCCAGATCGAATTCCGACCAAGGCGCGGCCAAAAGCTCCATCTTTCTCGTACAAGTCGCTATCAGCAACGCGCAGGCCAAGTAGTTCTCTCGACTGAACTGCGCCGGAATCACCCTAAGTTTGGTAAAGAACTCGGTGACTTCGTCTTCATTCATTGGGTAGTTGGCGGCCTTCTCCTCTCCGCCGGCGTCCCTGGGACGGAATGGCGAGGCCGGATTGAACCTGGTGACGTCCAGTTTGATGCCATGATCAAACAGATTCCTCAACAGACGCATCAAGTCATTTGAGAGGGTTGGGCGGGGCTTATTGTCGTCATAGCCATTGGCCACGTCGCGCAGAATTTCACTGATATCCACTGGCCGGATCTTTTCCAGCTCCACCTTCCCGATGCGCCAGGCCACCTCGCGTTCGTACAGGCTCTTCTCTTTATGGTGGGACGCGATTTCTCGTTTGCGAAGCTCGTAGTAGTCCGCGTACAGGTCATTGAGCGTTTTGAAGGGGTTTTGGTTGACCTTCTGCCGCTCCTGAACCGGGTCAGCACCCTCACGCTTGATCGCCAACCTCAGCTTCGCCGCCTCATCACGGGCGTCGGCCAATGACCAGTCGTCCACCTTGCCGATGGTGTATTCGCGCCGGAGCTTGGTAGCTGGGGTGGTATAGCGCAGCATCCAGTAGGCATCGCCGCGCTTCGGGGTCATGAGGTAGAGACCATTGCCATCGGCATGCCGCACGGATGGCTTCTCTTTGATCAGTTTCTTGACGGTCTTGTCGTGTAGCTTGCCCACTTTCCTGCCTTAAAAAAATTGGGGAGTACAATCTCGCCGATACAATATAGCGAGAAAATACTCCCCAATCTACTACCCATCACTACCCAAACTTGGCAGAACTTACACGAACATTATGAGCGTCAAAATTACATAACTATTTGATTTATAATGCCATCAAGAACAACGTCGAACCCCCAAGAACATCACTCAATATTCTGCACCTGTTCCCGCATCTGCTCGATCAGCACCTTGAGATCCACCGCAATACGGGTAACCGCCGCATCAATACTTTTGCTGCTAAGGGTGTTGGCTTCGCGGTTCAGCTCCTGCATCAGAAAATCCAGGCGCCGGCCGATGGCATCGTCGTTCTTCAGGGTGTCGGTGACCTCACTGATGTGGGCTTCCAGCCGGTCAAGCTCCTCAGCCACATCACTTTTCTGGGCCAGCATGACCATTTCCTGGGCCACACGCTCCGGATCCAGCTCCACTTTCGCCTTCTCGAACCGGTCTTTCAGATTCCGCTCCTGGGCGGCCAGCAGTTGCGGCATTTTCTCACGCACCTCAGCCACCAGCTTACCCATGGTGGCCAGACGATCCTCGAACAACGGCCTCAGGCGCTCGCCTTCCCGTTCGCGCACACTCGTCAACTCAGCCACGGTATCGGCAAACAGATCTGCCGCTGCCTCCTTCGCCGCGCTGTAGTCCTTTTCGGGCAGAGACATCACCCCCGGCCAGCGCAGAATATCGAGCGCATTGATGTGGGCCGGGTTATCCAGCATACGGTTGATATGATTGGCCGCCTCGTTCACAGCTCGGGCCATCTCATCACTGATTTCAAAGCCCTGGACATCACTCTCGGCCGACTGCAGGCGCATGGAGACATCGACCTTGCCCCGCTTCAAGCCCTGCTTGCGCAATTCCTCCCGAAACCGGTTCTCAAGCTCACGAAAAGCCTCCGGCAATCGGAACGAAGGTTCCAGATAGCGGTGATTCACGGTACGAATCTCACAAGTAAGAGTACCCCAGTCACCCTGGGCGTCCTTGCGGGCAAAAGCAGTCATGCTGCGGATCATAGTGACTCCAGTGTTCGTCAAAGGAACATCGAGTTTAACAGGCAAACACCCGGAGCGGCGAACCCGACCAAAGGGGCACGCAGCCTCCCCCGCCGGGCGCTTGCTACGTGCTATACTCGTTGCCCTTTCAAAACGCCCGACCGGCACCAGCCGGACATTCATATTCAAAAACAGGACACACTATGCGACCAAGCGGCAGAACGCCTGAGCAACCCAGAGACGTCCGCATCACCCGGAACTACACGCGCCACGCCGAAGGCTCGGTATTGGTGGAATTCGGCGATACCAAGGTGATCTGTACTGCCTCTGTCGAAAACAAAGTGCCACCGTTCCTGCGCGGCGAAGGCAAAGGCTGGATCACCGCCGAGTACGGCATGCTGCCCCGCTCCACCGGCAGCCGCATGGGCCGGGAAGCTGCCCGTGGAAAACAGGGTGGCCGCACCGTGGAAATCCAGCGCCTGATCGGCCGCAGCCTGCGCGCCGCAGTGGACCTCGAAGCGCTGGGCGAACACACCATCACCATCGACTGTGACGTGATCCAGGCCGACGGCGGCACCCGCACTGCTGCGATCACCGGTGGCTGCGTGGCCCTGGTAGACGCGCTGAATCACCTGGTAAAAGAGAAACGCCTGAAGAAATCACCTCTCAAACAGATGGTGGCGGCGGTATCTGTCGGTGTCTACAGGGGCACCCCGGTAGCCGATCTGGACTACCCGGAAGACTCCGAAGCTGAAACTGACATGAACGTGATCATGACCGATCAGGGCGGCTTCATTGAAATCCAGGGAACTGCGGAAGGTGCGCCGTTCGAGCAGGCAGAACTGGACGCCATGCTGGCGCTGGCAAGGAAAGCGATTGATCAGTTGTTTGAACTGCAGAAAGAAGCTTTGAGCGCATAGGCCTGACGGCCTACTGAAAGCTAGCGGGTTCGGAGGGGGAAGCCTTTCCGGGACCGTCTCCGGCCAGGGATGGCCGGAGACGAGCGCACAGGGATGTGCTTGTAGCGTGTTCCGGAAAGGCTTCCCCCCTCCGGACACGCGACCGACTATCTCAAAGCTTAGAAGCCGATTTCGATATCGTAATCCATGATTACAGGGGCATGATCAGAGAACCGGGTCTCGTCATCAATCCAGCCATCGCGAATGGTCTTGCGAATACCCGGCGTCAGCAGGTGATAATCCACCCGGATACCCGCTTTCTTACGGGAGCCTTCGGTCTGCTCCGGCCACCAGGTGAACTGATTGCTCTGCTTGTTGATCTCGCGGAACGCATCAATACAGCCCATCTCATCAAACAAACGATCCAGCCACGCACGCTCATGGGGCAGGAAACCGGAGAAATCGGTCTTGTGATAAAGCGGGCTGGCGTCGGTTACATGGTGAGCGGTCTGCAGATTCGCGCATAGAATAAACTGACGACGTTTGCGCAGGGTTTTCTGCATATGGATGCCAAAGGCTTCCATGAACTCGTCTTTGTGATCCAGAACCGTAAGGTCGTCTTCACCGATCAGTTCTTCCTCGCGGCCGAGGGCACAGGGCGCGAGCACGCAGGCAACGGAAACCTTGTCGAAGTCGGCCTGGATAAAGCGGCCTTCCCGGTCTGCCTGCTCATTGGCAAAGCCATACATAATGGCTTTCGGGAAATGACGGGTGTAGATGCCGACACCACCGTGCTCGTTCAGTTCACCATCAATGAAATAGGCCTCGTAGCCTTCCGGAATCAGGTTCCTGTCTTCAATTTCGTAGGCGCGCATGCGGTGGTCCTGCACACAGACCACATCAGCGTCCTGTTCGGCAAGCCAGTCAAAAAAACCCTTTTCAACAGCCTGCTCAAGACCATTGACGCTGATTGTTACTACCCGCATACGTGTTCCCTGATTCGGTTTGTGTGTATGATACCGTTTTTACGCTTTAATTAAAGATCAAACCCCGCCAGAAGCCTTGCCATGCATGACTATCAGCAAAAATTCATTGAGTTTGCCATCCAGCGGAATGTGCTGCGTTTTGGAGAATTCACACTCAAATCCGGGCGCACCAGCCCCTACTTCTTCAATGCCGGACTGTTCAACACCGGAAACGACCTGCTTGAGTTAAGCAAGGCCTATGCCGCTGCGATAGCACGCAGCGGGCTGGATTATGACATCATTTTCGGGCCTGCCTATAAGGGCATTCCGTTGGCCACGGGAACCGCCATGGCACTTGCAACAGACGGTAACAGCAAACCTTTTGCCTTTAACCGCAAAGAAAAGAAAGATCATGGTGAGGGTGGCAATATTGTTGGCGCCCCACTACAAGGTAAGGTACTGATTGTTGACGACGTGATTACCGCAGGCACGGCCATCCGGGAATCTATCGACATCATCCGGGCCGCCGGAGCCGAACCGGCCGGCGTGCTGATTGCCCTGGACCGACAGGAAAAGGGCAACGGTGAACTGTCCGCCATCCAGGAAGTCGAGAAAGAGTTCGGCATCCCCGTTGTCAGCATCATTCGTCTTGAACAGGTACTGGACTACCTGAAGGCCAATCCGGAATTTGCCGGCCATGCGGAGAACGTGGCCAGCTACCGGGACCGCTACGGAGTCTGATGAATGCGTCACCATCTGACCGTTTCTCCTGTTGTTGCCGGCGTTGCGGCCTTCGGACTGCTGTTTGCGGCCGGCGCCCAGGCAACCATGTACCGTTACACGGATGAAAACGGACGGCTGGTTATCAGCAACACCATTCCCCAGGAAGCGACCAAACGTGGTTACGATATCCTGAGCAACAACGGCCGGGTGGTCGAAACCATTGCCCCCGCCCCCACCGCGGAAGAAATCGCCGCCCGGGAAGCCGAGAAAGAGCGCCAGAAGCAACTGGAACTCCAGCAGGAGCAGGATCGTCTGCTCCTGAAACGCTTCAGCCATCCGGATCAGGCTGTGCGCGCCATGCATCGCAAGATCCGCGAACTGGAGGGCATTATCCAGCTGAAGCGCGGGAACATTTCAGTAATTTCCAGCCAGCTCGACAGCGAGCAGAGCCGCGCGGCGGATATGGAGCGCGCCGGCCGGGACATCCCGGAAACGACGCTGGAAAAAATCCGCAGGCTCGAAGCCCAGATTCGAGATATCGAGCGGGAGATTTCCGCTCAGCGGCAGGATATCGGCGAAATGAAAAGGGCCTACGAAGAAGACATCAAGCGTCTGGAAGAAATCACCGGGGAGACACGAACACTCCCCCTGGAGCCGGAAGAAAACTAAGCTCCACTAATGACAAAGGGCGCTCAACCGAGCGCCCTTTGCGTATGACTCACCAACTCGTCGAATCAAGCAGTGGCGGCAGTGGTTTTCTTGGCCGCAGGCTTGCGAGCAGTGGTCTTGCGCGTAGCCGGCTTCTTGGCCGTTACGGACTTCTTGGCATCCTGAGCGGCCTCTGAAACATCGTCGGCTGCCTCTGAAACAGCGTCCGCACCTTCGGCAGCTTCTTTTTCCAGCTTCGCAACCAGCTCAGCGGCGAAGTTGCCAAAGCGGGAGTTCAGCGAACGCAGCTGCTCGAACAGGTTCTCGGAGTAGCCGTTGTAACGCTTGCGCAGGGTCTTTACGCTGTACTCACGCGCTTCCGCTTCCAGCTTTTCTGCATAATCAAACGGCTTGGACGCCAGCTTCTTCTGCTGCTCTTCAGCCGCGTTGATGCCTTTCTCAACGATGTCTTGCAGCTGTTCCTGGTAGGATTTCAGTTTACCCATGGTGGTTCTCCCTGTTTTCCGAGTCGTTTCGGCACCGCGTTTTGCAGAGCCTTTGGTAACTTTCACCTACCAAAGTACGGCTAAAAATTAGAATGTTCATACTAAACACAGATAGGGGTTTTTACCGATTATTCACTTGATCACAGAATACTCGCTGGCATAATCGCACACTGTTTTAACGAAGCCCGTCTCCCGGTTGTATTCAGGCTCCATACGAACGAATACCAGAGGGCGCACCTGCAGCGCCCCGTATGCGAGTAGTTATGAAGAGAACGCTTTATCCCAGTCCGCTGTCACGAACCGCGGCCACACTCCTTTGTCTGTTTGCCATAGTTCTGGCCGGCTGCCAGGAAGACACGCGAGCCAGTAAACTGGATTCGAAACGCGCTTCGGAGGTGGCAGACAGCCGCCTCAAACAGGCGCAGGGCGACCTGCTTGCCACGCTCGGCCAAAGCCAGCCGGACGACCAGGAAACGCCACAGCCACCTGGCGCCGACATCCCGAAAACCCTGGTCTGGAATCCACCGCTCACCCGTGAAGACGGCTCAGCACTGACGCCTGGTCAGATTGCCGGTTACCGCATCTATTACCGACTGAAACATCAGGAGAGCTTCAGCGTCATTCCGCTGAACGATGGCAGCAAAACCCGATACACCCTGTCGGAGATGCAGCCCGGCGCCTACGAGTTCTCGATCACAACCATTGATGTGGATGGCCTGGAAAGCAGGCGATCAGATCCGGTTGAGGTCAACCTGATCTGACCGGAAGGACGGGTTACCAGCGGAAGATCACCCAGCTGGGCACAAGCAGGTCGGACTCGGTATCCTGAACCCAGCCACCGCCGTCGGCCGGCACCAGGTAGTATTCCGGGCCAATTTCAGGCACCACTTTGATCTCCATCAGCTGGCCATTCACCCGATACTCATAAAACACTTCTTTCTCGCCGGGGCGAATAACAATCTCCGCACCACCCTCCGGCGGCTGGTAATCGGAAATAACCACAGGTTCCTGAGGGGTAACCACCGGGGTGGCATCCAGAGCCCCTTCATCCTGGGCCAGCAACGGCGCGGAGAAGCAGCCCCACAGCAGGGCGGAACAGGCGAATCGTTTCATTTTCGTGGTACCCTTTGGTTCATCTTTCTGGCTAGAGTTGCACAAGCCAATCCACGCTTCAATCAGAATCCGGACCTGTTTTGATATGACTGAACAAACCAACCCTCCCGTGGTTCTGGTGGACGGATCGTCTTACCTGTTCCGTGCCTACCATGCCCTGCCGCCACTGACCACCAGCAAGAATCACCCGACTGGCGCCATCAAAGGCGTAATCAGCATGTTGCGGCGCATTGAACAGGACTTTCCGGGCTCGAAAACCGTGGTGGTGTTTGATGCCAAGGGCAAGACCTTCCGGCACGACATGTATGAGGAATACAAAGCCAATCGCCCCCCCATGCCAGATGATCTGGCGGTACAGATTGAGCCCATTCACGAGATTGTCAGGGCGATGGGCTTACCGCTGTTGATCGTGCCCGGCGTCGAGGCCGACGATGTCATCGGCACCCTGGCCCATGAAGCCACCAGCAAGGGCATCGATGTGGTCGTGTCTACCGGCGATAAAGACATGGCTCAACTGGTCAGCGACCACGTTACCCTCATCAACACCATGACCGAAACCGCCATGGACCGGGACGGGGTCGTTGAAAAGTTTGGTGTTACCCCGGAGCAGATCATCGATTACCTCGCCCTGGTGGGTGACAAAGTCGACAACATTCCCGGTGTAAACAAATGCGGCCCGAAAACCGCCGTCAAATGGCTACAGAGCTACGACAACCTCGACAACCTCATTGAGCATGCCGACGAGATCAAAGGCAAAATCGGCGAATACCTGAGGGAAGCAACCGACACCCTGCCCCTGAGCCGGGAGCTGGCCACCATCCGGACCGATGTGGAACTCGAATTCGGGCTGGAGGATCTTCAGGAACGCCAGCAGGACGACGCCAGTCTGTTGGAGCTCTTCAAAGAGTACGAATTCCGCACCTGGATCGCGGAACTGGAAAACGGCTCCTCATCAGACGACGGCTCCCAGAGCAGCCAACCACAGCCGAAACCTTCGGTGGAAAAGCAGTATCAGGTCATTACCGAGCAGGCGGACCTGGACCAGTGGCTGAAGAAACTCAAAGATTCCGATCTGTTCGCCTTCGACACCGAAACCACCAGCCTCCGCTACATGGATGCCGAAATTGTCGGCGTTTCGTTTGCTGTTGAGCCGGGAAAGGCCGCTTACGTGCCACTGGGCCATGATTATATGGGCGCGCCGGAGCAACTGGACCGCGACTCTGTGCTGGAACAGCTGAAGCCGTTGCTTGAAGACCCGAAACACAAAAAGGTCGGGCAGAACCTCAAGTACGACAAAAACGTGCTGGCCAACCATGATATACAGCTGGAGGGCATCGCCGAGGACACCATGGTGGAGTCCTACGTGCTGAATTCGGTCGGCACCCGCCACGACATGGACAGCCTGGCCCGAACCTATCTTGATGAAGAAACCATCACCTACGAATCGATTGCTGGCAAAGGTGCCAAGCAACTGACCTTCAACCAGATCGATCTGGAAAGCGCGGGGCCCTATGCCGCCGAAGACGCTGACATCACCCTGCGCCTGCACCAGACTCTCGCCCCGAGGCTGAAAGACACCGGCAAGCTGGAATCCGTCTACCGGGAAATCGACCTGCCGCTGGTGCCGGTGCTGTCCCGGATGGAACAGCGGGGCACCCTGATCAGTGCCAGCACGCTACGCCAGCACAGCCAGGAACTTGCAGAGCGCATGGCTGAACTGGAGAAGGAAGCCCACGAGGTTGCCGGCGAAGCTTTCAACCTGGGCTCCACCAAACAATTGCAGGCCATCCTTTACGACAAACTTGGCCTGCGGGTCATCAAGAAGACACCAAAGGGCGCGCCATCGACGGCCGAGCCGGTTCTGCAGGAGCTGGCCCACGAGCACGAACTGCCCCGGCTGATTGTCGAGCACCGCAGCCTGAGCAAGCTGAAGTCCACTTATACTGACACCCTGCCCGAGCTTATCCACCACCGCACCGGGCGAGTGCACACTTCCTATCATCAGGCGGTGACAGCGACAGGACGTTTGTCTTCATCGGAACCCAACCTGCAGAACATTCCGATTCGGACCCAGGAAGGCCGACGCATACGCCAGGCATTTATTGCCCCGAAAGGCTACAAGTTGCTGGCCGCTGACTACTCCCAGATTGAGCTTCGCATCATGGCTCACCTGTCTGGCGATAGAGGTCTACTGACCGCGTTCGAACACGGCGAAGACATTCACAAGGCCACCGCAGCCGAAGTCTTCGGCGTGACAGTGGATGAGGTAACCGGCGACCAGCGTCGGAGTGCCAAGGCGATCAACTTCGGGCTGATCTACGGCATGTCGGCATTCGGACTTTCGCGCCAGCTGGAGGTGGACCGAAAAACCGCCCAGGAATACATCGACCGGTATTTCGAGCGTTACCCCGGCGTACTCAAATACATGGACAACATCCGCAAACAGGCCCATGACGACGGCTACGTGGAAACGCTCTACGGCCGCCGCCTGTACCTGCCGGAGATCAACGCACGTAACAAGCAGCTGCAGCAGGCTGCCGAGCGCACCGCCATCAATGCGCCCATGCAGGGCACGGCCGCCGATATCATCAAGCGGGCCATGATCGAGGTAGACAACTGGCTGCGCAGCGAACACGCGAGCGATGCCTGCATGACCATGCAGGTCCACGACGAACTGATCATCGAAGTTCGCGAAGAAGCCGTAGACAAAGTCAAAGAAGGCCTGGTCAAGCGCATGTCCGCCGCCGCCAGCCTGGATGTGCCACTGCTGGTGGAAGCCGGTGTGGGTGACAACTGGGACCAGGCTCACTAAACACTCCGCAGCTTCGGATAACGCCCTGTTTCTGAACAACATCCTGCCTCCGGGCACAGAAACAGGGCAGGCTCTCCGCTCACACCCTCGCAGACACCAGTAAAGACGGCTATCGGCACAGAGGCACGAATTCTGCATTGTCCTCCGATGTCTCGGGGCCCTTCGCCCCATGCAGTGACACCAATGCGAGGTCCAAGCGATGAATTCCGCAACCAGCGAACGCAACTGGCTGTTCGACCCCAGTCTTCTGAAACTCGTGCATCAGTGCCGCCGGCTTATCCAGTCTGAATTCGGCGTAAAACTGCACCTTAACGAAGATGGCCTGGAGCAACACCTGGCCGAGTACGCCCGTAAAACCCGTTCAAAGCATCTGGTTCATACCTGGGAAGCGCTTAAGCAGAGAGTGCCGGAGCTGAATACCGCCAATATCGAAGAGGAAATTGCGCCACGGATGTACCGCGGACAACCCATAGCGGAGGAAGGTGCCAAAAAAGCTGCGGCGGAAATGCCGGGAACTGACTGCCCCCGGCAGAAAAAGGTGATCTACCGGGGCCAGGTGGTGGGCTGATTCCGGAAGGAATCAGCCTCAGAGGGCTATTCGAGAATCAGAAGGCTTTGCTGACTTCGAATGCGGCGCTCCAGGCGCTGAGTTCATACTTGGCCTTGTAATAGCTCGGGTCTTCGATATTGGTTCCCGGCAGATTCGCGACCTGATCCGGGTTTGCGTGCTGGTAGTTGCGCTCGGTGAACGAAGGATCGTCCGTGAACAGCAAGGTACCTACTGCAACATCCACAGTCCACCCGCTCTGGACATCCTTCCACTGCGCACCCAGGGTCAACCAGTGACGATCACTGGATGGAATCCTGGCGGTCAGGTAATCATCCACCGGAGACTCATCCCAGGCATAGCCAGCTTTCAGCGCCCATTCCGGGGTTGCCTGCCAGATGCCACCCACATTGAACTGCCAGGTGTTCTTCCACTCTTCGGTGATGTGGCTGAGGATAGCTCCTTCCTGGGGTGCATTGGTTACTGCACCACCGGATTCACGGCTGACGATGTCAAGCTCCTCGAAGCGACTCCACCGTGCATAAGTGGCACCAGCCAGCAGCGTAATGTCATCGGTCAGACGATGGCGAGCACCAACCGTAATAGCCTCCGGAATCGCCAGCGGTACCTCTACCTTTTCGCTCAGTGTTGTCGTCACACCGGGCTGCCCGGGAACCGGCACACCGCTGATTTCCGCGTCGCCTTTGAGTTCGAGCTCTGTGCCTGTCTGGGCACTCAAACCAAACTGTGTTCTGTCATCGAGTTCGTAGAGAAAACCCACACGGAAGGTAACACCAATATCGTCCCCTTCAATGTCCGCATATGGATCGTCCATCCCTGCCACGGTCTGGCGGGCGAACTGGTCAGCCTGAGCCATCGGTAGGCCCTGACCCAGCGCCGCTTGCAGAGCTTGCGGATACACTTGCCCGGCGAGGTCCTGAGAACGAGTCAGACGTCCTTCGGCATAAATAACGTTGAGGCCAATGCCCATTGAAAGGCCTTTGCCGTTGTTCACCGAGAGCGACGGAGTGAAAGCAATCGCCGTCAGCTCGGTCTTGTCAGCAAAAAACCGTCCGACGAAATCATCCTCATAGTCTGCCGCCAGGCCATAAGGAGCATGAATACCAAAGCCCACGTCGATGCTGTCGTTAACCTCATGGGTCATGTAAAAGTTTGGAAGGACAGCAGGATCCGCAATATCGCCGCCGAGCTCGCCGTCGGCCATAACCTCAACACCGGGGACATTGCGACGCGCTTCAGCGCGCTTTGCCTCAGCATCAATATCCAACACCGCCGCACCAAACGAAATATTGGTGCCGGAAAGCTGGCTCATACCGGCCGGGTTGAACAGAACCGTGGTGGCGTTCTCAGGGTTGGCGGCAGCGCCGGCATTGGCCACGCCCATCTGGCTGGCGCTCTGCTCGTTCAGGGAAAAACCGCCGGCCAGAACACTGGCTGGTGCTGCTATGACTGCCAGCGTCGCCAAACGGATCGCTTTTACGAGTGCGTTGGTATTTTTGTGCATGGTGTCTCCTTTTTTAGAATCGCGCGGAGTATACGCAGCACATGGCAACTGCCTCAAATGCCAAAGCTACTGGTTCGCGCCGCTAACCAATTACAACTTTGGTATTAGATGCCGCCCCCGGTGAACGGGGGCGGAAGACGAGGACGTCAGTCGTCCTGAATGGTGAGTTTGTCGACGGAGGAAGACAGCTTGTCTGCACCCTGGGCGTCAGCACCCAGCTTGATCATCAGGCGCAGATCGTTGGCGGAATCTGCGTGCGCGAGGGCATCTTCGTAGGTGATGGAGCCCTCGGCATACAGCTTGTACAGAGCCTGATCGAAGGTCTGCATGCCAGACTCGTTCGATTTTGCCATCAGCTCTTTGAGTTTGTGCACTTCGCCCTTGCGGATCAGGTCTGCCACCAGCGGGGTATTGATCAATACCTCGATAACCGCCTTACGCCCCTTGCCGTCCGGCGTCGGGACCAGTTGCTGGGCGACGATGGCCTTCAGGTTCAGAGACAGATCCATCCAGATCTGGTTGTGCTGCTCCGGCGGAAAGAACTGGATAATCCGGTCCAGCGCCTGGTTGGCGTTGTTGGCGTGCAGGGTGGCCAGACACAGGTGGCCGGTTTCGGCGAACTGAACCGAGTATTCCATGGTCTGGCGTGTCCGCACCTCACCAATCAGAATGACATCCGGCGCCTGCCGCAGAGTGTTCTTCAGAGCCACCTCAAAGCTTTCGGTATCAATACCCACTTCCCGCTGGGTCACGATACAGCCCTGGTGTTGATGCACGAATTCGATCGGGTCTTCGATGGAGATGATATGGCCGCGACTGTTACGGTTGCGATGGCCAAGCATGGCCGCCAGCGAGGTGGACTTACCGGTACCGGTTGCACCCACAAACATGATCAGGCCACGCTTGGTCATGGCCAGATCCTTGATGATCTCCGGCAGCGACAGATCGTCAATCTGGGGGATTTTCACCTCAATCCGGCGAAGCACCATGCCGCAAAGGTTGCGCTGGAAGAAGGCCGACACCCGGAAGCGGCCAATGCCCCGGGCACTGATGGCAAAGTTGCATTCGTGGGTTTCTTCAAACTCGGCGCGCTGTTTGTCATTCATGGCGCCGTAGACAAACTCCCGCGTCTGTTCTGGCGTCAGGGCATTCTTGGTAACGGGCAACACCTTACCGTTCACCTTCATGCTGGGAGGCACCCCTGCTGTGATAAACAGGTCTGAACCACCCTTTTCTACCATGAGCCGTAACAGTTTCTCGAATTCCATTTTTCTACCCAGTTTTCAGTATCAGAAGTTATCCGGCATCTTCGCCTTGGCCCGAGCAGCCTCGCGGGAGATCAGACCTTTCTGCAACAGGCGCTCCAGGCACTGGTCCAGCGTCTGCATACCCAGGGAACCACCGGTCTGAATGGCCGAGTACATCTGGGCGATCTTGTCTTCCCGGATCAGGTTCCGGATGGCGGCGGTGCCGATCATGATTTCATGGGCGGCAATACGGCCACCCCCCATTTTCTTCATCAGAGTCTGGGAGATAACCGCTTGCAGTGATTCCGACAGCATGGAGCGAACCATGGACTTTTCTTCCGCAGGAAATACATCCACTACCCGGTCGATGGTTTTCGCGGCGGAGGTGGTGTGCAGGGTGCCGAATACCAGGTGGCCGGTTTCAGCAGCGGTCAGTGCCAGACGAATGGTTTCCAGATCCCGGAGCTCACCTACCAGAATGATGTCCGGGTCTTCCCGCAGGGCCGAACGCAAGGCTTCGTTAAAACCCAGGGTATCCCGATGCACTTCCCGCTGGTTCACCAGACACTTTTTGGATTCGTGCACGAATTCGATCGGATCCTCAATGGTGAGGATGTGCTCGTAGCGGGTATCGTTGATGTAATCCATCATCGCCGCCAGGGTGGTGGACTTACCGGAACCGGTAGGCCCGGTTACCAGTACCAGACCACGAGGCACAGAAGAAATATCCTTGAAAACCTGGCCCATGCCCAGATCTTCCATGGTCAGAACCTTCGAGGGGATCGTACGGAATACCGCGCCAGCACCGCGGTTCTGGTTAAAGGCGTTAACCCGGAAGCGGGCCACGCCGGGGACTTCGAACGAGAAGTCGGTTTCCAGGAACTCTTCGTAGTCCTTACGCTGCTTGTCGTTCATGATGTCGTAGATCAACCCGTGCACTTCTTTGTGCTCCATGGGGGGCAGGTTGATCCGGCGCACATCGCCGTCGACACGAATCATTGGGGGCAAACCGGCAGACAGGTGCAAATCCGACGCACCCTGTTTGGCCGAAAAGGCAAGCAGTTCAGTAATATCCATAGGATTCCTCGGAGGGCTTTTTCTTTTAGTCCAGAAGCGGCAAACTCACATTATGAGCAGCATAGCAGACAACATCGGGAGCGTAACCCGACGCATACAAAAAGCAACATTGCAGGCAGGACGGGAGCCCGGCAGCGTGCGCCTTCTCGCGGTGAGCAAGACCCGACCGGCGGAGGATCTGAAGGCCGCTTTTGAGGCCGGCCAGATCGCCTTTGGCGAGAACTACCTGCAGGAAGCCCTGGACAAAATGCAGGCGCTCTCCGACATAGAGGGTATAGAGTGGCATTTCATTGGGCCGATCCAGTCCAACAAAACCCGCCAGATTGCCGAAGCCTTTGCCTGGGTTCACAGTGTGGACCGATTGAAGATCGCTCGCAGGCTCAGCGAACAACGACCAGAGACCCTGCCGCCGCTCAATATCTGTCTGCAGGTGAACATCAACAATGAGGACAGCAAGTCCGGCTGCACGCTGGACGAGCTTGATGAGCTGCTCGAGGCCATTGGCGAACTGCCCAATCTGCGCCTGAGGGGATTAATGGCGATTCCGGACCCGGACCAACCCGAGGCCGAGTTGCGGCTGAGTTTCCGGAAGCTGGCCTCCACCCTGACAAAGCTGCGGCAGGACCATCCTGAAGCCGGCCCACTGGACACCCTCTCCATGGGCATGTCAGATGATCTGGAAATGGCTATTGCCGAAGGTGCCACCTGGGTTCGTGTCGGTACGGCCCTGTTCGGCGCCCGCCCGGCCAAACACAGCCAGAGCTGAACGCTGCGGTTCCTGCTATCATCCGAACCAACGATTCAAACGATCAAGACCGGGAGTGAACCTTGAGCAGATCACCCACCATCTCTTTCATCGGCGCCGGCAACATGGCCAGCGCCATCATCGGCGGTATGCTGGATAGCGGATTTCAGGCCGGCGACATCTGGGTGAGCGCCCCGGATGACGGCCATCTTCAGTCAATTCGCAAACGTTTCGGCGTCAGCGTCACAACCGACAACCGCTATTGCGCCCAACAGGCGGACATTGTGGTGCTCGCGGTCAAACCCCAGGTGATGGGCGACGTCTGCCGGGACATTGCCCCGGTAGTTCAGAACACCCGCCCGCTGATGGTTTCCATTGCGGCCGGGCTGACGGCCGGCACACTAGATACCTGGCTTGGTGGCGGGCTGCCACTGGTTCGGGTGATGCCCAACACTCCGTCTCTGGTGGGCAAAGGTGCCGCCGGTCTGTTCGCCAACAGCCAGGTGAAAGACGATCAAAGAAATGCGGTACAGAAAGTGTTCGAGAGCATCGGCTCGGCACTGTGGGTTGACGACGAAAACCTTCTGCACAGTGTCACCGCCCTTTCCGGCAGCGGCCCCGCTTATTTCTTCCTGATGCTGGAAGCACTTGAGTCCGCCGCAACCGAAGCCGGCATTGAGTCCGAAACGGCTCGCGCCCTCGCCATTCAGACCATGGCCGGGGCCGCCGAGATGGCCGCGCGCAGCGAGGATGACCCCGGCCAGCTCAAACGCAACGTGATGTCCCCTGGCGGCACCACTGAACGCGCCATCAACACCTTCGAGGAAGGCGGCCTGCGCGATCTGGTGAAAAAAGCCTACAGCGCTGCCTTCGAGCGCTCACGCGAGATGTCCAGAGAACTGGCCGATAAACAGTAACCGATAACGGAGACTCAGCTTCATGCTGGCAGATATTGTTATTACGATCCTGCTGATTGCGTCCACTTTCTATATGACCATCGTTTTGCTGCGGTTTCTGTTGCAGCTGGCGCGGGCGGATTTCTACAATCCCATTTCACAATTTGTAGTCAAGGCCACCAACCCGCCACTGCGTCCCCTGCGGCGTTTCATTCCGGGCTGGGGCGGCATTGACGGCGCATCCCTGGTATTGGCGGTTTTAATCCAGGCCATTACCTTCTTCCTCATTCTGGTCGCACTGAACGGCGGCATTCCCGCCATCAATCCGGTTACTCTGCTGGTTTGGGCCGTACTGAACGTGCTCAGCCTGATCGTGAAGATCTACTTCTGGTCGGTCATTGCCGTGGTAGTGGTCAGCTGGATCGCCCCCCAGAGTGGCCACCCTGCCATTCAACTGGTGGCCCAGATCACCGAACCGGTGATGCGACCCGTGCGTAATATCATGCCCTCCATGGGCGGTCTGGATCTTTCGCCAATCATCGTGTTCCTGATTCTGAACGTGATTACCGTGGTCATTGATCACATGAAAGTGGCGGCCGGACTGGGCTCAATCGGGCTCGGAATGTAACACGCGTCTCGAATATACATTTCGTTACACAATACACTGATTTGTTACTATCGCCGGCTGACAATTCAACCTTATGAATTGTCAGCCTTTTTAATGAGAGACCCCGCCCCATTCCCTGAAATGCCGACTCGCGCACCCTCAAACATTAACAAAACAGGTTATTATTAAACGCATTTAATCTGGGCGAGCGATTGGCGACACGTGTTCACCATCACCGACTCACCCAGGACATACCCGGAAGTCGCGCAGAAGGATTATCCGATGAACCCGCAGGGAACTCTGTCGCAGCAGGTTGAGGCGTATCACAACTGGAAAAAGGAACTGATCCGGCAGATTGGCCGCTATCGGCTGTGGCTGCAGGATAACAACCTGTTTTCAGAAGACGTCAGCACCCGTATTCGTCACGGGCTGGAGCTGCTCATTGAAGATGAGCTGACCATTGCTTTTGTTGGTGAATACTCCCGTGGCAAGACGGAGCTGATCAACGCCCTGTTTTTCTCGGAATACGGCCAGCGCATGCTGCCATCCCAGGCCGGGCGCACCACCATGTGTCCGACCGAGCTGTTTTTTGATCGCAGCGCCAACCAGAACTATCTGCTTCTGCTCCCGATCGAAACCCGCACGGGTGAGCTGTCTCTGCAGCAGCTGCGCAAGAAGCCGGAACAGTGGATTCGGCATGAGCTCGACGAGCGCAATCCGGACGTCATGCGCGAAGTGCTGGCGGAAGTTGCCCGGATCAAGAGCGTGAGCCCGGAAGAGGCCCGGGAGCTGGGCTTCGACGAGGCCATGCTGGAACACGATCGCAATAATCCCGGTAATGTGCTGGTACCGGCCTGGCGTAATGCCCAGATCAGCATTCGCCACCCCCTGTTCGAGCGCGGCCTGCGCATTCTTGATACTCCGGGCCTGAACGCCCTTGGCTCGGAACCCGAACTGACCATCAGCATGCTGCCCCGGGCCCATGCCGTTATCTTTGTGCTCAGCGCGGATACTGGCGTCACAGCCAGTGACATGACTATCTGGAAAGAGCATATCGATACCGAGCACGCCGACCACCGGGCCGGCCGGTTTGCAGTTCTCAACAAGATCGACGTTCTATGGGACGACCTTCAGGGCGAGAAGCACACCCAGGAATCCATTGACCGTGTTCGCAACTACACCGCGGACCATCTGGGCATCCGCCAGCAGGACGTTATTCCTCTCTCTGCAAAACAGGGATTGCTGGCACGGGTTCGCAAAGACAACAACCTGTTCGACCGCTCCAACATCGGTAAGCTGGAGCAGCTGATCATTCAGCGCATCCTGATGCATAAGGAGCAGCTGATTACCCAGAACCTGATCAACGACTTGCTGGGAATGCTACAGAACAGCCAGGCGGCCATGCAGTACCGCCTGGATGCCCTGGAAGAAGAACGCCAGGCCTGCGCCGGCGCCACCCTCGACAAGGCCGCGCTGTCCCGGCTCGCGGAACGGGCCCAGAAGGATTATGACTTCTACTACAAGAAGCTGATCACTCTGCGTTCATCGCGTCGACTGATGGAATCCCAGGGTGACATGCTCACCAAGCTGGTCAGCGAAGATCGCTTTGAGCAGCACGCCAGCCAGGTACGGAAAATGATGTCGAAAAGCTGGACCACGGCCGGCATGAACCGGGCCATGGAACACTTTTTCGAACTCCTGGAGAGCGACCTCACTAACCTGCTGAGCGAAGGGCGGCTCGCGGAGAAAATGGTAGGCGCCATCTATCGCAGATACAACGAAGACACCCGCGCCCGGCACCTGGAGCCCATTCCGCTACGGGCCGGCCGGCATGTGATTGCCATTCGTGAATTGCGCAAGAAAGCCCGACGGTTCCGCAATAACCCGAAGAATCTGCTGTCGGAACAGTCAACGGTGGTCCGCCGCTTCTTCAATGTGATGGTGAGCGAGGCCCGTACGCTGCATGGCCGGGTGCGCAAAGATGTAGAGCGCTGGCCACACGAAGCCCTGCTGCCAATCATGCAGTTCTCCATGGAACAGAAACAGCTGCTTGAGCACCAGATCCGCCGCCTGCGCGACATGGTTCGCACCGATCGGGACAGCCGGGCCGAACGCCAGCGTCTGGATCATGCCACGGCAGACCTTCGCAAGCAGCTGGAACTGGCCGACGCCATGATGCGCCAGATTCGCAAGCCGGCGCCCACGATGATCCAGCAAAAAGTCGTCAATATT
Organism: Marinobacter sp. MBR-105; assembly: GCF_053628895.1. Lineage (NCBI taxonomy): Bacteria > Pseudomonadati > Pseudomonadota > Gammaproteobacteria > Pseudomonadales > Marinobacteraceae > Marinobacter > Marinobacter sp. MBR-105. The sequence goes on from NZ_JBRJHG010000009.1 coordinate 74,171, forward strand.
TCCGGCGCCATGTAACCAGGCACTGGCGAGCCGCACTACTTTGGTGCGACTCGCCAGACAGGCACCCTAAACGCCGGTTGCAGCAACCTCCCCCCGCCTTTAAACTGCAGTGCTGGCGCCAGTTCCGGTGCCAACCAAGGCCTGTGGCCAGACACCAGTGGACCGAACCAGGAACTCATCACACCCATGCCTGATTCCCTGCCCTCGGATTCCGTGGGCCTTGTAAGCCCGAAGACCATCCACTTCGACAAGCCGTTGGAGCTGGCCTGCGGCCAGTCGCTGGAAAGCTACGATCTGGTGGTGGAAACCTATGGCAAACTCAACGCCGATGCCAGCAATGCGGTACTGATCTGCCACGCACTCAGCGGCCATCACCATGCCGCTGGCTACCACTCGCTGGACGACCGCAAGCCGGGCTGGTGGGACAGCTGTATCGGCCCCGGCAAGCCCATTGATACCAATCGGTTTTTCGTGGTCAGCCTGAACAATCTCGGTGGCTGCCACGGCAGCACCGGCCCCAACTCGAACAACCCGGAAACCGGGAAACCCTATGGTCCGGATTTCCCGGTCGTTACCGTGGCTGACTGGGTCGCCAGCCAGGCCCGACTGGCGGATCATCTGGGCATTCAGCAATGGGCCGCTGTGGTTGGCGGCTCCCTCGGAGGCATGCAGGCCCTGCAGTGGAGCCTGGACTACCCGGACCGGCTAAGGCATTCCGTGGTCATCGCCTCGACTCCACGTCTGACCGCACAGAACATCGCCTTCAACGAAGTCGCACGGCAAGCCATCACTTCGGACCGGGAATTTTTCGAAGGCCGCTATTACGACGAGAATCTGGTGCCGAAGCGCGGCCTGATGCTGGCCCGGATGGTTGGCCACATCACCTATCTTTCAGACGCCTCCATGGGCGAAAAATTTGGCCGTGAACTGCGTGAGGAAGCCTACAAGTTCGGTTTCGACGCCGAGTTCCAGGTGGAAAGCTACCTGCGTTACCAGGGCGAGCGCTTTTCCGAAACCTTCGACGCCAACACCTATCTGTTGATGACCCGGGCACTGGACTACTTTGACCCCGCCTACGACTTCGGCGGCGATCTGTCCAAGGCCCTGGCACCGGCACAATGTGAATACCTGGTACTGTCCTTCAGCACCGACTGGCGATTCTCGCCGGCGCGCTCCGAGGAAATGGTCAATGCCATGATTTCCGCCAGAAAGCGCGTAAGCTATGCCGAAATTGATGCACCCTGGGGCCATGATGCCTTCCTGATCCCAACCCCCAGATACACCGACATCTTTACTGCGTATATGGACCGGGTAGCACGGGAGGTCGGCGCATGAGAGCAGATCTTGAAATTATTCAACAGTGGGTGCGCCCGGGCCACCACATTCTGGACCTGGGTTGCGGCGACGGCACCCTGCTGGATTTCCTGCAACGGGAGCGCAATGCCACCGGATTTGGCCTTGAGATCAACCCGGACCACATCACCACCTGTATGGGCCGCGGCGTACGGGTGATCGAGCAGAACCTGGATACCCAGGGCCTCGACAACTTCGATGATGGCATGTTCGATATTGTCCTGATGACCCAGGCCCTGCAGGCGGTACGCCGCCCGGACAAGGTCATTGATGAAATGCTGAGGGTGGGTCGCGAAGGCATCGTCACCTTCCCCAACTTTGCCCACTGGCGACTGCGTTGGGGCCTGGCGCTGAGCGGCCGAATGCCCGAATCCGATGCACTGCCGTATAAATGGTATAACACCCCCAATATCCGCCTTTGCACTTTCAAGGATTTTGAAGCGCTGTGCCGGCAGAAAGGCATCAAGATCAAAAGCCGCCGGGTAGTGGACGGGCAGCATCAGAACAGCTGGCTGGCGCGGCTCTGGCCCAATCTGTTGGGGGAAATCGCCATATACCGCATCACACGGGAGAGCACATGATGAACCTTCTGACTGCAAGCAAGACACTGTTTCTGGCATTCGGGCTCATGCTGGTATCGATCACCAGCCAGGCCGGACAAAAGGATTTCGGAGAATATCAGGTGCACTGGAGCGTGCTCCCCAGCACCTTCCTGGCGCCGGAAGTGGCACAGGCCAACAATCTGCAACGCAGCCGGGGCATCGGCATCGTTAACATCTCGATCATGACCGAAGACGAGCACGGCCAGATCCAGCCCGTCAGTGGGCAGGTGGAAGGCCAGGTCTCCAACGATATCCAGCAGGTGAACTTTCTGGCGTTCCGGCGCATTCAGGAAGGTGATGCCGTGTACTTCATTGCCCAGTACCAGTATCAATCCGGAGATCTGATGACGTTCAACGTCACGGCGCGCCCCAGCGGCCACCAGGAAGATCTTCCGATCCGTTTTTCCCATACCCTGTTCAACGACTGATACCATGGCCCGCAAACTCGTCATCGCCAGCAACAACAAGGGCAAGATCGCCGAACTGACTGATCTGCTCGCGCCACTTGGCTTGCAGCCGGTCGCCCAGGGTGAGCTTGGGGTATCAGAGGCCGAAGAACCGGCCGTTACCTTCGTTGAGAATGCCATTATCAAAGCCCGCCATGCAGCGAGAGTCACTGGCCTGCCTGCGCTGGCCGACGACAGTGGCCTGGCCGTGGATGCCCTGGACGGCCGCCCGGGCGTTCGCTCCGCCCGCTTTGCCGGCGAAGAGGCAACCGACAATGATAATGTCGAGGCGTTGCTGGCAGCGTTGAAAGACACGCCTGAAGCAGAGCGCAGCGCTCAGTTTCACTGCGTTCTGGTTTATCTCCGCCATGCTGACGATCCCACGCCGATCATCTGCCATGGTCGCTGGCCAGGCCGCATTCTTGCCGAGCCGCGCGGGCAAGGCGGCTTCGGTTACGACCCGGTCTTTCTGGTACCGGAGCATGGATGCAGCGCTGCCGAGCTGACACGGGAGCAGAAAGGCAGGATCAGCCATCGGGGACGGGCTCTGGCCAGCCTTCTGGATCAACTCAGGGCGGAGCTTTAATACTGTGACCGCCACCCTGCCCGTGGCGGTCTGCCCGCCCTTGAGTCTGTACATTCACGTGCCCTGGTGCGTGCGCAAATGCCCGTACTGCGACTTCAACTCCCACGCTGTCAAGGGAGAGATTCCCGAACACGCCTACCTGAACGCCCTTCTGGAAGACCTGGATCAGGATCTGGGCCTGGTACGGGAACGCCCCATTGAAACCGTGTTCATCGGTGGCGGAACCCCGTCCCTGATGAGCGGCGCGTTCTACCACCGCCTGTTCGAGCGGCTCCGGGAACGGCTAACATTCAGCCCCGAGGCCGAAATCACCCTGGAGGCCAATCCCGGCACGCTGGAGACTGGTCGATTCGAGAGCTTCCGGGAGGCTGGCATCAATCGGCTGTCCATCGGTGTTCAAAGCTTTGATCCGGCGCAACTGAAAACCCTGGGCCGGATTCACGACAGAGCTTCGGCCCACAGCGCCATTGAAGCCGCCCGCAAGGCCGGTTTTGATAACTTCAATGTCGACTTGATGCATGGCCTGCCCGACCAGACACCGAGTCAGGCTCTGGATGATTTACAGGCAGCGTTGAGCTACCAGCCCCGGCACCTGTCCTGGTATCAGCTCACCATCGAGCCCAACACCGAGTTTTTCTCCCGACCACCCGCCCTGCCGGACGATGACCGGCTCTGGGAGATTTACCAGCTCGGGGGAGATCTGCTGCGCCAGGCGGGGATGGACGATTATGAAGTCTCCGCCTGGAGCCTGCCGGGCGCTCAGAGCCGGCATAACCTGAATTACTGGACCTTCGGGGATTATCTGGCCCTTGGGGCAGGCGGCCATGGCAAGGTGAGCCTTGCCGACGGACGCATCCTGCGATACTGGAAGACCAGGCAGCCCGACGCATATCTCAACCGGATCGGCTCCCGCACCGCTGGCAGTGAAGCCATAGAGCCGGAAGACCGGCCCCTGGAATTCATGATGAATGCGTTGAGACTAAAAAGCGGCACCGACGAAAGACTGTACGGTGAGCATACAGGTTTACCACTGTCGTCCATTGCGGTAAAACTTGAGCAGTTACGAAATGAAAACCTGATCGTCCCCGACCGTCTGCAGGCGACGGCAAAGGGGCAAAGATACCTGAACAGCCTGCTGGAGCACTTTCTCTGATGGACTCAGCCCAGCGCCCACCGCTTATTCCCATGCGCCCGATGAAGCTGCCCATGAAGGTTTCCCTGGTGGCTGCACTGGCACTGTGGCTGGTTCTGGTGGCGTTGAACCAGCCACTGCATACGTCCGCCGCGCCTCAGGGGATTGTCAGTTTACAGCTGGCCGGTACCGCCGAGCAGACTCACGCCATTCTGCGCAGCTGGCGTGACGGCAATCTCGCCATGGCACGGCTATCACTGTGGCTCGACTTTGTGTTCATCGTGGTCTATCTGGCCGCGCTGCTTCAATTAACCCGCCACTTCACCCGGGACAGACCGGGTATCCGGGAACGGATGGTCGCCCGCTGGGTGCGCGCCCTTTTTGTCATCGCAGGCATCAGCGATGTAGCGGAAAACATTGTTCTGCTTAATAACTTCAATCCGCCTTCAGACTCCCTGAGCCTGACCGCCACCATTCTGGCGCTGGTGAAATTCACCGGCCTGATACTTGGCATGGCGGGCCTCGTGGTCATCCGTGCTTCCCGCCGCAGGCCCCTGACTCACTCCCACTGAACTCAGTTGGTGCGATAAAACAACAAATCCCATACTCCGTGGCCAAGACTTTCGCCACGCTTCTCGAACTTGGTGATCGGGCGGTCATCAGGCTTGGGCGAATAACCACCTTGCTCCTGGGTATTGGCAAAGCCTTCTGACGCACTCATCACTTCCAGCATATGCTCAGCGTAGTTCTCCCAGTCAGTGGCCAGGTGCAGAATACCGCCCACCCGGAGTTTATGGCGGATGCGCTGTACAAATTCCGGCTGGATCAAGCGGCGCTTGTGATGCTTTTTCTTGTGCCACGGGTCCGGAAAGAACACCATCACCCGATCCAGACAGGCATCCGGCAGACACAGGTCAATCACATCATTGGCATCAATGCTGTATACCCGCACATTCTCAAGACCACGCGATTCCACTTCTTTCAACAAGGCGCCGACGCCAGGCAGGTGCACTTCCACGCCGATAAAATCCTGCTCGGGTGCCGCTTCGGCCATATCGGCAAGGGATTTGCCCATCCCGAAACCGATCTCCAGGTTGAGCATGTTATCGCGGCCAAACACCTCACGGGGGTCGATCATGCCATTGTCACGGCTCAGTCCGTACTTGGCCCAGTTGCGATCGAAGGCCTTCTTCTGACCTTCGGTCATCCGCCCCTGGCGCAGTACAAAGCTGCGAACACCGCGGCGTGTGGTGACCGGATTCGTATCCTGAGTCTCGTTCTGGTCAGTCATTCTGTGTCCTCAAGCTTCAAAGCGGATCTCGTGGAATAAACCTGGCACACAGTTTACCAGAGTCAGTAGCTTCAGGCGGAGACAACCGACCCCTGGCCAGTCTGACGGTCGAGTTGGCGGTAACCCAGCGCCTCCATCAGGTGCGACTGGCTCAGGTGTTCAGCACCCTCCAGATCCGCCAGGGTGCGGGCCAGTCGTAATATTCGATGGAGCGCCCGGGCCGACAACCCCAGTCGCTCCATGGCCCGGGTCAACAACCGCTCACTGGCCGCATCCAGCCGGCAAGCCTGATCCAGTAACGCTCCCGAGAGGCCCGAGTTGAGCATCCCACGAGCCTCCTGCCGGGCCCTGGCAGCCAGAACCCTGGCCCTGACACTGGCGCTACTCTCACCGGACGCCCCGGAACCGAGCAAGACCTCTCCGGACTGCACTGGAACCTCCACATGCAGATCGAACCGATCCAGCAACGGCCCCGAGATCTTTGCCCGATAACGCATCACCTGTGCCGGCGTGCACTGGCACTCGATATTGGGGTGACCACTGTAACCACACGGGCATGGGTTCATGGCGGCCACGACCTGAAATCGCGCTGGGAAAGTGACCTGCCGCGCCGCCCGGCTGATGGAGATTTCGCCAGTTTCCATAGGTTCCCGCAGCACTTCCAGGACCCGCCGTTCAAACTCCGGCAGTTCATCCAGAAACAACACCCCCCGGTGCGCCAGAGAGATCTCACCCGGGCGAGGACTGCTGCCACCGCCCACCAGCGCCACTGCAGACGCCGTGTGATGAGGCGCCCTGAATGGTGGCTGACGCCAGCCACCTGGCTTTAGCGGCTGGCCAGCAACGGAATGCACGCTGGCCACCTCCATGGCTGCCTCATCTGGCAAACCTGGCAGAATGCCCGGTAACCGGCTCGCCAGCATACTTTTACCGGTTCCTGGCGGGCCGAAAAACAGCAGATTGTGACCGCCAGCTGCGGCCACCTCCAGCGCCCGACGGGGCACTTGCTGGCCTCGCACCTCTGAGAGATCGGCCACAGACACCGCTGCGGAACCGTCTCCCGGCGTTTCAGATCGAGGAACAGGAACCAGCCTGGCACGGCCCGTCAGATGCTCACACACTGTCAGCAGATGGCTCGCGGCAAGCACATCATCACGGCTGGCAAGGGCAGCTTCCTCGGCGTTGTCCTGAGGTAGCAACAGCGAACGGCCTGCTTCGCGAGCCGCCAGTACCGCGGGCAATATCCCCTTGAGGGGCCGAAGCGCACCATCCAGGGACAGTTCCCCGAGAAACTCGTGGCTTTCGAGGCTTTCGGGGGGAATCTGGCCGGAGGCTGCCAGGATGCCCAAGGCAATGGGCAAATCAAAACGGCCACCTTCTTTGGGCAGGTCAGCAGGCGCGAGATTGATGGTGATTCTACGGGCGGGGAATTCGAAACCGGCATTCAGCAGTGCACTGCGAACCCGATCCTTGCTTTCCCTCACTCCGGTTTCCGGCAGCCCGACGATGGATAATGCCGGCAGGCCACCAGACAGGTGCACCTCAACGGTAACCGGGGGAGCAGACACGCCAATGCTGGCGCGCGAATGGACAATAGCGAGCATGACAACCTTCCATGGCACAGAACAATCAGTCGTTGCGGGCAGCGACCCTGCCGCCCGGGCAAACCATCAGGAACTCTGGCGTTGCTCCAGTTCGGCAACACGTTTTTCCAGGGCCTCAACCTTTTCACGGGTTTTCATCAGGACCGCCTGCTGGGCATCAAATTCTTCCCGGGTCACCAGCTCCAGCCGGGACAGAACCGACATCACCGTGGCCCGGGCCTGGGTTTCAAAATCTTCCCGTGCTGCCCGAGCCATATCGGGAACAAACTGGCCAAACTGACCCTGCAACTGAGAAAAAATTTCCTGGGGCCCTTTCATCAATCACCTCTCTTATCGGTTTTTCGGCGATATCAGACTATTTTCCGTGTCGCCGGGGTGTTTGCGGGAGTGTATCACACCCTACCCCCTGCCATACTGTACCCGGTCGGCATTATAATGGCCGCGGCCGATGGCCCGACTGCGCTGTTTTGAGACAATCGCAGGCACAACGCACCACAACAGTGCATCAAGCTGCGCCATTTCGGCACAGACAATAATTAAGAGTTTGTTTTAAAAGCTATTTTTTGCGTTGGCATACCCGATGCTAAAGCCCTCGTACGCAATCCGCACAATTGATGTGCGAGGTGGCAGCATCCCGAACTCAACAACCGGCCGACGGGCCCTCACTGTTGGGACGGCTTTACCAAGGAGAAAGCAATGAAACTTGTGACAGCGATCATCAAGCCTTTCAAATTGGATGATGTCCGTGAGGCACTATCCGAGATTGGCGTACAAGGCGTAACCGTCACTGAAGTCAAAGGCTTCGGTCGGCAGAAAGGCCACACAGAGCTCTATCGTGGCGCGGAATACGTGGTGGATTTCCTGCCCAAGGTCAAAGTGGAGATCGCCATTGGCGACAACCTGCTGGACCAGGTCATCGAAGCCATCACCAAGGCAGCCAATACCGGCAAGATCGGCGACGGCAAAATATTCGTGACTGAACTGGAACAGGCTATCCGGATCCGGACAGGCGAAACCGGCGAAGAAGCGGTCTGATCCAGAACTGACACCCAGCCAACGCAAAAAACTTATAACCTGAAGAGCCTTGTGCGGAGGGCTTCCTATGGAAAGCAATCTCTTTCACCTGCAGTATGCAATAGATACCTTTTATTTTCTCGTGTGTGGCGCATTAGTCATGTGGATGGCCGCAGGCTTTGCCATGCTCGAGTCCGGCCTGGTGCGTGCTAAAAACACCACCGAAATCCTGACCAAGAACGTCGCGCTCTTTGCCGTGGCCTGCACCATGTACCTGGTGTGCGGTTACGCCATCATGTACGGCGGTAACGTCTTCCTCTCCGGCATCGCCGATGTGGACGTGGACGGCGTACTGGGTGACTTCGCCACCCGTGAAGACGGCTTCACCGGCGGCTCCATCTACTCAGCGGCCTCTGACTTCTTCTTCCAGGTCGTGTTCGTGGCCACCGCCATGTCCATCGTGTCCGGCGCGGTTGCCGAGCGCATGAAGCTGTGGGCGTTCCTGGTATTCGCGGTCTTCATGACTGGCTTTATCTACCCGCTGGAAGGCGCGTGGACCTGGGGTGGCGCCGATGTGTTCGGTATGTACAACCTCGGTGATCTTGGCTTCAGTGACTTCGCCGGCTCCGGCATCGTACACATGGCAGGTGCCGCTGCGGCCCTGGCTGGTGTATTGCTGCTTGGCCCGCGTAAAGGCAAATACGGCCCCAACGGTGAAATCCGTGCCTTCCCGGGCGCCAACATGCCGCTGGCCGCTCTGGGTACCTTCATCCTGTGGATGGGCTGGTTCGGTTTCAACGGTGGTTCTGTACTGAAACTCGGCGACGTCGCCAGTGCCAACTCCGTGGCCATGGTGTTCCTGAACACCAACGCAGCCGCTGCCGGTGGCGCTATTGCCGCCCTGATCACCGCTCGCCTGATGTTTGGCAAGGCTGATCTGACCATGCTGCTGAACGGTGCGATCGCCGGTCTGGTAGTAATCACCGCCGAGCCATCCACCCCGAGCGCGCTGACAGCCACTATCTGGGGCGCCCTGGGCGGCATCCTGGTGGTACTGAGCATCGTCACTCTGGACAAGCTGCGCATCGACGATCCGGTCGGCGCCATCTCTGCCCACGGTGTCTGTGGTCTGCTGGGCCTGCTGCTGGTACCGGTTACCAACGGCGATGTCAGCTTCAGCGGCCAAATCATCGGCGCCCTGACCATCTTCATCTGGGTATTCGTAGCCAGTCTGGTCGTCTGGGGTATCCTGAAGGCTGTCATGGGCATCCGTGTGACCGAAGAGGAAGAGTACGAAGGTGTCGACCTCTCCGAATGCGGTATGGAAGCCTATCCGGAGTTTGTCAGCGGCAAGCAGTAACACCGCTACCTATCGGAACGAAAAAGGGCGCCCTTGTGGCGCCCTTTTTCTTTAAGCTCTGGTTCAACCCTCTTCCGGGCGAACCTCATCTTCCAGCGCATCCACCATAAACTGCGGCATGGCCAAGGCACCGTGGTGCACCCCGGCATTGTAGTAACGGGTGACAAAGGGGCGGTTGTTGGCATCTTCCTCGCGGAAATACTTCAGCGGGTTTTCCTTACTGCCCATGGTGCAGCTCCACCAGCCCGTGGGGTATACCGGCTGGGGGAATGGCAATGTCTGCACATGGCCAAAACCGGCTTTGTGCATATCATCGTGAATGTCCTTGATGATGGTATTGGTGTGCAGCAGGGGGGATTCGCTCTGCTGAACGATGATACCGCCCTCCCTCAGGGCCAACATGGCATCGCGATAGAAATCCAGCGCGAACAGGCCTTCCGCAGGACCCACCGGGTCGGTACTGTCGATAATCAGCACATCAATGCTGTTCGGCTCGATATCACGCATCCACTGGATGCCATCACCGAAAAAGAAGTTGGCACGGGGGTCGCCATTAGCTTCGCACAGTTCTGGAAAATACTTCTCAGACATGCGGGTTACCCGCTCATCGATCTCCACCTGCCAGGCTTCCTGCACTCCTGGGTGTTTCAGAACTTCTTTCAGGGTGCCGCAGTCGCCACCACCGACGATGACCACTTTTTTCGGGTCCTTGTGGGTGAACAGCGCAGGATGGGTCATCATTTCGTGGTACAGGAAATTGTCCCTGGTGGTCAGCATCACACAGCCGTCCAGAACCATCAGGTTGCCGAAGGTTTCGGTTTCATAGATTTCGAGTTTCTGAAATGGCGTCTGCTCTTCATGGAGCTTGCGCTTTACCTGAAGGGAAAAAGCGGTGCCCTGGTCCTGAAATACCTCGGTGAACCAGCCTTCGTTCAATGCGGTCATGTCTGTCTCCCACTGTGTGCCGCTGCAATGTGCCGGGGCATCTGAAAGGGGCGTATTGTAGGTGCAGTGGTCAGCTCCTACAATGCAGCCTGTTACCGGCCCGCCGGCCGCCCCGGGTTCCCTGACAGGATAGCAACAATGGCTGAAACCGCTGCATCACCAGCCCACAAGGTCTACAACATCGCTCACTGGAGTGACGGATACATTTCAGTCAACGGTCAGGGCGAGGTTGAAATCTGCCCGGACCGGGGCAGAAGCGACGCCCGCATCAACCTGCCGGCGCTGACTCGCTCGCTGGCCGAAGCCGGTGTGCCCCTGCCGGTTCTGATTCGCTTTACCGATATCCTGCACGATCGGGTCAACAAGCTCTGCAATGCCTTCAACAAAGTCACTCAGGAGCAGGGCTACCGGGGCCGCTATACCGCGGTTTACCCCATCAAGGTAAACCAGCAGCGCCGGGTGGTGGAAGAACTGCTGTCAGCCGAACCGGCCGCCTCAGCCAACCAGGTGGGCCTTGAAGCCGGCAGCAAACCGGAGTTGATGGCCGTACTGGCGCTGGCAAAGCAGGCCGGTTCGGTGATTGTCTGCAACGGCTACAAGGACCGGGAGTACATCCGCCTGGCACTGATCGGCCAGAAACTGGGTCACCGGGTGTTTATCGTGGTGGAAAAGCAGTCGGAACTGCCACTGATTCTGGAAGAAGCAAAGAAGCTGGGCATTTCCCCGCTGATTGGCGTGCGAGCCCGTCTGGCGACTATTGGCAAGGGCAACTGGCAGAATACCGGGGGCGAGAAATCCAAGTTCGGTCTGTCTGCCAGCCAGGTACTGGATGTGGTGGATACCCTGAAACAGGCCGGAGCCCTGGGCACCCTGCAACTGCTGCATTTCCATCTGGGCTCACAGATTGCGAATATCCGGGACATCCAGACCGGCTTGCGTGAGTGCGCTCGCTTCTACACGGAACTGCACGCTATGGGCGCCCCCATCGGTACCGTCGATATAGGCGGCGGCCTGGGTGTCGACTACGAAGGAACCCGTTCCCGCAGTAGCTGCTCCATGAACTACAGCGTATTCGAATACGCCTACAACGTGGTGCACGTGCTGCAGTCCGAGTGTGACCGCCAGGGTATCCCGCACCCGGACCTGATCAGTGAATCCGGCCGGGCGCTCACCGCCCATCATTCGGTACTGGTCACCAATGTGATTGACCGCGAATACCCGGACAACCGCGAGCCTACGGAACCCGCTGCTGAGGCCCCCGCGCCGCTGCAGGATCTCTGGCGAGACCTGGAAAGTCTTCAGGATGAGGACTCGCCCCGCTCACTGGCGGAAATCTATCACGACATCCTGCACGCCATGGCCGATGTCCACGCCCAGTTTGCCCACGGTTTGCTGTCCCTGCAGGAGCGGGCCCAGGCCGAAACCCTGTACGTGCGCTGCTGCCGGATGCTCCGGGCCGAGCTGGACAGCGCCAACCGGGCGCACCGGGAAATCATCGACGAGCTGAACGAGAAGCTTGCTGAGAAACTGTTCGTGAACTTTTCCCTGTTCCAGTCCCTGCCCGATGTCTGGGGCATCGATCAGATCTTTCCGGTGATGCCGATCAACGGGCTTAACCGGTCACTGAACCGGCGGGCCGTGATCCAGGATATCACCTGCGATTCGGACGGCCGGATTGATCAGTACGTGGACGGCCAGGGCATCGAAACCACCTTGCCACTGCCCGAACACGACCCGGAGTCCCCTTTGCTGATGGGCTTCTTCATGACCGGCGCCTATCAGGAAATCCTTGGCGATATGCACAACCTGTTTGGCGATACCCACTCGGTGGACGTGAAACTGGACCAACAGGGGCAATATCAGGTGGGGGAACCCATTACCGGGGACACCGTGGCGAAAGTACTGCGTTATGTGAATTTCGAGCCCGCCAACCTGCTTGAGGCCTACCGGCAGAAGTTCCGGCACAGCGGCCTGTCTGAAGAGCTGCAGCAAACGCTGCTGGCCGAGCTGTCCTCCGGGCTTGAGGGTTATACCTACCTGGAGGAAGGATAAATCGTCAGGACGGACGAAAAGGCGTGATCAGGTCTGATTGTCCCGGCGCCAGGCCGAGGGCGACATTCCTTCCCACTTGCGAAAGGCCCGGCCGAAATTGGACGGGTCGCTGTAACCCAGATGCTCGGCAATCTCGTCAATGCTCATCGCCGAATGGCGCAACAGCAGCTCCCGGGCACGCTGATGTCGCACACTCTCCTGAAGACCATGAAAGCCTCCACCCTCGGCGGAGAGCTGCCGCCGAAGCGTTCGTGGCGACACCCCCATTTGCTGCGCCACATCCTCGAGGCCGGGCAAACGACCATCCCGGGCAGACTCCAGCAAACGCAAGACCCGATCGCTCACCGAGGCAGAAGCTTCCATCTGGCGCATTTCTTCCTCGCACTGGGCTTCTGCCACCCGGCGGGCAACCGGATTGGACAGTGACATCGGTAATCCCAGAAACGACTTGCGAAAACGCAACTGGTTTACTCCCGCCGAGAACGTGACCTTGCCGCCGAACAGATACTGGTAGCGCTCAACATCCTCGGGGCGAGGGTAATCCACCAGGCACCGCCCGCCATCCAGTAACTGAGTGCCGAATAACAGGTAATTCACATCCATCAGGGTGGCCATCACCACTTCGATATTAAACCGATGAAGCTTCTCGGTGTCGTGGTGAATCTCCAGCTGAATCACTGCATCCTCATCCTCGACAAAGAACGCCAGCGACATGTAGGCAAACCGGATCCGGAAATATTTGATCAACACCGCCAGCGCCTGCTCCAGGGTGTCGCAACTGATGGCAGCCTGGGACAGGGCTCCGTGCGCGGTGAACTTCAGGCGTTTGCCGTATTCCAGCCCCAGGCATTCATCACCACAGCGGGTCAGTGCCTGCTGGCATAACGCCGTGAACTGATCAAGTGTAATGAAATTGTCGGGATGACTGAGCTGGCTGTTTCGAATACCAGCCACTGACACGAGATCCGAACGACGCACCCCACGCTCCTCTGCCAACTGGCAGAGAATTTCAGCGTAATGCACCCGCATAACGGGCAAAGAGCCACTGGAGAGCGTTGCGTTCATGGTCTGGAATTTTTGATCGTTGTTTTACCGATCAGACTAGCCCCTGCCGGGGCAACCGGCAATAACCCCGGTGACGCAGTTCTTCCGGCCTTCAGGCCATCCCGACAATTTTTTCGGAATCCATGAATCCGCCCGGTAATCCATTGCGTAAACACTCTCACTGACAAATCTGTGACGAGTGCATAGAATGATGACCATAGCCAGCTCAAATACGATAACTGTCAAGGAGCGCCCGGTGACAACACTGGAGCAGCAACCAACGAAAACCGAAGGGCGCAAAGACCCCTGGGGTGTTTTGTTGGAAAAAGTCGGCAAGCATCAGGATCGGGCGGCTTATCATGCTTTGTTCGAGCACTTTGCCCCGCAGATCAAGTACTACGCAATCTCGAACGGGCTGGCCAGCCACGCGGAAGAGCTGGTGCAGGAAGTCTTCGTCTCTATCTGGCGTCGCTCTTGTCTTTACGACTGGCGCAAGGCGGCCGCTTCCACCTGGATTTTCACCATTGCCCGGAACCAGCGCATTGATATGCTGCGCAAAATGCAGCGCACCAGTGCTGAGATGGCGGTGGAAACCGAGGATCTCTGGCAGATCCCGGGTGATAACGAAGACGAACCAGTCACCTCCCTGCATCGCCTGATGTCCGAGCGGCGCATCCGGGAGTCGCTGAGCCAGCTCCCGGAAGAGCAGATTACCGTCATTGCCAAGGTATATATGGAGCACAAATCCCACCAGATGGTGGCAGATGAGCTCAACATTCCTCTCGGCACCGTGAAAAGCCGGGTTCGCCTGGCACTGAACAAACTGAAAGTGATTTTGCAGGATCAAAACGTATGACACGGCACCATCCCGACAGCCTGAGTCTGATGGAGTACAGTGCGGGCAACCTGAGCGAGCCCCATGCACTGTGCATCCGCCTGCATCTGGAGCAGTGCCCCCACTGCCGTAGCCGGGTAGATACTCTGAACAGCCTGGGCGCTGTCATGATGGATCACCAGCCAAAGGTGACGGTGGCTGATTCGAGCTTTGAGCAACTGATGGCGCGTATCGATAGCTCCCCGCAAGCATCATCTCCGGTGGTCCCCCAGCCAAAGGTGAGCCCTCTGCAGAAACTGCTCGGGGATGACATCAATGCGCTGCCCTGGAAACGTCAGCTTGCGGACGTGAGTGTGCTCGACATTACCGACAAGTTTCCCGGCCAGAACGAGAGGGTCGTGCTGCAAAAACTGGTAGCGGGCGGCAAGGCGCCGGCCCATACCCACCGTGGCGATGAAACCACGATTGTGCTGCAAGGGGCATTTGCCGACCAGAAGGGCGTATTCAATCAGTGGGACTTTGTGGTTCTGAACGAACAGGACGAACATCGTCCGGTGGCCGTCGGTTGCGAAGACTGCATTACGCTGTCAGTGCTGAGCGCCCCCCTGAAGCTGACCGGGACCTTCACCCGCCTGCTCAACCCGTTCCTGCGTTAACCGTGCGCTGCGGCACCGCCGCAGCATGACTGAGCTACCATGGCAGATCACTGCCATCCCAACTGATAAAACGTCCATTATCCCTGGCATCGAGGCTTTCCAGAACCGAAAACAGATTGCTTGCCGTCTGCTCTGGCTCGTGCACCGTTAACTGCTCCAGCGACTGCTGAAATGGTTGGCTCAGCGACGACAAGGTGGTGCCCGGGTGCAGGGAAACGCATGCCAGTGGCGCGTAACGCCTCGACAATTCAATAGAAAGGTTCTTCACCACCATATTCAACGCCGCCTTGGAGGCGCGATAGGCGTACCAGCCCCCTAACTGGTTGTCCGAAATAGACCCCACTTTCGCAGACACCGCGGCAATACGCTTGAAGTGCTTTCCCCTCAGCGCCGGAGCCAGCCTCTGCATCAGCGAGACAAACCCAAGGCAGTTCACCTGGTAGCTCCGCATCATGCTTCGGCCATCGATATCCTCCAACCGCTTCTCCGGAAACATCTGGCCATCGTGCAGCAGGCCTCCGGCATAAATAACGGTGTAAACCGGACCAGAAGCCTCCAGCACAGCCTTGAACTCGGCGACATCAAGCCGCTGCTCGTCCTCTGCATCCCAGGCCATCAATCTCACACCAGAGTGATTTCTCAGATCGTCCGGCGCCGTCTCCGGCCTCCGGCACAGCCCAATCAGGCTCCGGTCCGGATAGCTGCTCAGATAACGTCGGGCCAATGCCCCACCGATGGCACCGGACACCCCCGCAATAACGGTCGTCATTCACCGATCTCCCGATTATCAATCAACACCATGTCGTTGATACGAAAAATCAATACGTTCGGGCCATCCTGGAGCAAACCAAATAATTCAAACGCCCGTATGAAGAAAGGCTTCCAGATCAGAACGACGATATCCGGCGGTCGTTGATACCGTCAAATCAAAACAGGAGAGTATCCATGCAATACCAGGCACCAGCGAACGATCTTCGCTTTCTGTTGTTTGATGTGTTGGGTGCAGACAAGCTGCACGAGCTGGAAAAGTATGCCGATGCCACACCCGACCTGATCTCCGCGGTCATTGATGAGGCCGGCAAGCTGGCGGCAGAGGTCATTCAGCCCACCAACCAGGTTGGCGACCGTCAGGGCTGCAGCTACGACCCCGAAACCAAACTGGTCAAGACTCCAGACGGCTTCAAAGAGGCCTATCAGAAGTTTGTCGAAGGTGGCTGGACCGCACTGGACGCGCCACTGGAGTTTGGCGGCCAGGGCCTGCCTCACACGCTGAAATTCGTGGTGGACGAGATGGTGTGCTCCACCAACCTGTCGCTGGGCATGTACCCCGGCCTGACGCATGGTGCCATCAGCGCCCTCTATGCCCACGGCTCGGAAGAGCTTAAGCAGACGTATCTGGAAAAACTGATTTCCGGCGAATGGACCGGCACCATGTGCCTGACCGAGCCCCATTGTGGCACCGATCTGGGCCTGATTCGCACCAAAGCCACGCCGAATGATGATGGCAGCTACGCGATTGAGGGCACCAAAATCTGGATCACCGGCGGTGAGCACGATCTGGTGGACAACATTGTCCATCTGGTGCTGGCCAAGTTGCCGGGCGCGCCAGACACCACCAAAGGGATTTCCCTGTTTGTGGTACCCAAGTTCCTGCCAGACTCCGGTGAGCGCAACCCGGCCTTCTGTGGTGGCCTGGAACACAAGATGGGCATCAAGGGTTCCGCCACCTGCGTTATGAACTTTGAAGGCGCCAAGGGCTGGCTGGTGGGCGAGCCCAACAAGGGCATGAGCGCCATGTTCACCATGATGAACGAAGCCCGTCTGATGGTGGGCATGCAGGGCCTGGGCCTGGCGGAAATGGCCTACCAGGAGAGCCTGGCCTTCGCCAGAGAGCGTCTGCAAAGCCGCTCCCTGAGTGGCCCGAAAAACCCCGACGGCCCCGCCGACCCGATCATTGTGCACCCGGATGTACGTCGCATGCTGATGCGCCAGAAAGTGCTGAACGAGGGCATGCGTGCGCTGGCACTGTTTACCGGCCACCAACTGGATCTCTCGGTGGCACACCCGGACGAAGAGGTTCGTGAAAACGCCGACGACCTGGTACAGCTGCTGACGCCGGTGGTCAAAGCCTTCCTGACCGATGAGGGCTACAACAACGCCAACTGGGGCCAGCAGGTGCTGGGTGGCTCCGGCTTCACCCAGGACTGGCCGCTGGAACAACTGGTACGCGATGGCCGTATCGCCCGTATCTACGAGGGCACCAACGGCATCCAGGCGATGGATCTGGTGGGCCGCAAACTGTCGCTGAAGGGCGGGCAACTGGTACGCGCCCTGTTTGCCGAACTGACGGGTTACCTGAAAGACAATCCTGATGCGCCCTACCGGGAAGAACTGAAAGGCGCCATCAAGGGTCTTGAGCAGGCCACTCTGTGGCTGGCCCAGAATGCCCCGAAAGATCCGGAGCAGGCTGGCGCTGCGGCGACACCATATCTGCGTCTGACAGCCCTGACCGTCATCGGCTATCTGTGGTCCCGCATGGCTGCCGTGGCTGGCCAGCAGCTCGAAGCCGGCGCAGGTAACAAGCCACTACTGGAAAGCAAGCAGGTATCCGCCCGTTTCTATTTCGAGAAACTGATGCCTGAGGCGGACTGGCTGCTACGGGATATCCAGTCCGGCAAAGACAGCCTGATGGCCCTGGAAGATGAGCAGTGGATGGCCTAAGCGGCAGAGCTTCCGGTCAGGCCAAAAATCCTGGCCGGAAATGACCGACAAATGGCAATTTGTGACCTTCATCAAGACAGATCAGAAATTGATAATGGTCACGTTGATTAGTGTCTCTGAACTAGTCCAACCCGCCTCCTTGCGAGGCTGGTACCTTCTTGAAGCCGCGCTATGCGCGGCTTTTTTTATGAATGCTTTTCGCCAGTCCTGCTACACAAGTACAATGCACGCTGCATTTTTAATACTCCAGTAGAGACCGCATGACCACCGATGACTACCATCTCCGCTTTGGCGGCATAGAGCGTCTGTACGGCCGCAAGGCCCTGCATGCTTTCCACCATGCTCACATCGCCATTGTCGGTCTCGGCGGCGTCGGTTCCTGGGCGGCAGAAGCTCTGGCGCGTAGTGGTATCGGCACCATCACCCTGATTGATATGGACGACATCTGTATCTCCAACACCAACCGGCAGCTGCATGCTCTGCAGGGCCAGTATGGTCGCACCAAAACCGACGCCATGGCGGAGCGGTTGCGGGCCATCAATCCCCAGGCGGACATTCGGGTGCACTTCGGCTTTCTCACGGTGAAGAACGTCGGGGAGCTGATCACAGAAGACATGACCGGCGTGGTGGATGCCATCGACAGCGTGAAGGCAAAAGCCGCGTTGATTGCGCATTGTCAGCGACGCAAGATTCCGATCATCTGTGCCGGTGGTGCCGGGGGCCAGATGGATCCGGCCCAGATCCAGGTTGCAGACCTGGCGAAAACCACACAGGATCCATTATTGGCCAAGGTCCGTAATATGTTGCGCCGGGAATACGGTTTTTCCCGAAACCCGAAACGGCGCTTCGGCGTAGAAGCTGTATACTCTCTGGAACAACTGACCTATCCCGCCCCGGACGGCGAGGTATGTCAACAGAAACCGACAAGCGACGGCCCGGTGCGGCTCGACTGCGCCACCGGTTTTGGTGCTGCCAGTCCGGTGACCGCGAGTTTCGGCTTTTTCGCAGCGTCCCGGCTGCTGAATCGCATCGCCCGCAAGGCCAACGCCTAATTCAACCATCGGGGCCCTTTTATGGCCGTAAGCACCACGTTAATTCTGGCCGGCATCGGCGTTTCTTCCCTGGTTTGCCAGTGGCTGGCATGGCGGGTACGCATGCCGGCTATTCTGTTCCTGCTCGCCGGTGGCATCCTCGCAGGCCCGGTGACCGGGTTCCTGCAACCGGAAGCCATTTTTGACGACCTGCTGTTTCCTGTTATCTCCCTGGCAGTGGCCATCATCCTGTTCGAGGGCAGCCTTACCCTGCGCTACGAGGAAATCAAAGGCCACGGCAAGATGGTGCGCAATCTTATTCCTGTGGGCACCATCGTCACCTGCATTATCGGCACCCTGGCCGCCCGCTGGATTCTCCAGGTATCCTGGGAAGTCGCCCTGTTGTTCGGTGCTATCTCCGTCGTCACCGGGCCTACCGTGATTGCGCCCCTGCTCCGGGCAGTGCGCCCCACCTCCAAGCTGGCGAACATCCTCACCTGGGAAGGCATCATCATTGACCCGGTAGGCGCGCTGCTGGCCGTTCTGGTGTTCGAGGGCATCGTTTCCTGGGGCCAGGGCAATGTTTTCAGCCACTCCCTCTACATTTTCGGCAAGACTCTGCTGGTTGGCTTTGCCATCGGTGCCGCCGCCGGCTACCTGAACGGCCTGGTCCTCAGAAAGCACTGGATTCCCCAGTACCTGCATAACGCCGGCACACTCACCTTCATGCTCGGTGTCTTTGCCATTTCCAATGAACTGGCCCACGAATCGGGGCTGCTCACCGTGACCGTGATGGGCATCTGGATGGCCAACATGAAGCAGGTTCCGGTCGACAGCATTCTGGAATTCAAGGAATCCCTCAGTGTCTTGCTCATTTCGGCCCTGTTTATCATTCTGGCCGCCCGTGTAGAGTTTGCAGCCATCGCCGAACTGGGCTGGGGCCTGGTTGCTGTGCTGGCCATCCTCATGCTGATCGCCCGCCCCGCGAGCATTTTCCTCTCGGCCATTGGCACCACACTGAACTGGCGCGAAAAGCTGTACCTGAGCTGGATTGCTCCACGTGGCATTGTCGCTGCGGCGGTCTCAGCGCTGTTCGCATTCCAGCTTGAGCGAATCGGCTATGAGAGTGCCGGCGTACTGGTACCACTGGTGTTTATGCTCATCATCACCACCGTTACCCTGCAAAGCCTCACTGCCCGACCCGTGGCAAAACTGCTGGGGGTTCAGGAACCGCCCGCGCACGGCTTCCTGATTCTGGGCGCCAACCCGGTGGCCCGGCTGGTGGCCCAGGCCCTGAAAAAGCATGACATTCCCACCATGCTGACCGACACCAACTGGGAGAACGTGCGTCAGGCGCGCATGGAAAACCTGCCGGTGTATTTCGGCAATCCGGTGTCGGAACATGCCGCCACACATATGGACCTGACCGGAATCGGCAACCTCCTGATACTGTCTCCATACAAGCAGATGAACAGTCTGGCCACCTACCATTTTCTGGACTGGTTCGGAGATGATTCGGTATTTGGTCTGGTGGAAGGCGACCAGGATCAGCGGGCGCGGCTTCAGACTGCAGGCAAGGTGCAGCGAACCCGGGGACTGTTCGATGGTGTCAGCTATGCCAAGCTGGCGAGCCTGGTCAGCCAGGGCTACACCGTGAAAACCACGCAGCTAAGCGAAGAGTTCAGCTACCAGCAGTTTCTGAACCAGTATCAGAACCAGGCCCTGGTGTTGTTCGTACGCGACAGTCGGGACCATATTCACCCGGTCAAGGACATGGAAACCCTCGAGCCCGGTGACGACTGGGTACTGATCAGCCTGGTTCCCCCACAACCCCAGAAGGAACGTCGGGACCGGGAAGAACCTGCCGGTGAGAAGGGCGACAAAACGGCAAGCGGTGCCGCTCCAGCCTGACGCTATTCGCCTCCGTCAGCGGCAGTCGAGCACAAGCTTGCCACGGACGTGGCCGCCCTCCAGCAATGCGTGGGCGGCCTGCACCTGATCCAGCGGGAAAGCCTGTTCAATGTGAACCCGCACATCGCCGTCCTCAATCAGCTCGGCGATCTCGTCCAGGTGAAACACATCCGGCCTCACGGTCATACCATGGGCCCGAAGCCCCATGGCCTCGGCGGCGCTGACAATGTCATCGGCGGTCACGGTGGGAATGGTCACCAGCACGCCGGTTTCTGACAGGGTATGCAGGGAGCGTTTGCCGGCTTCCCCTCCCACCAAGTCCAGCACCACATCCAGGCCATAGCACTCCTCAGCCACGTCGGTAGTGTGGTAATCAATCACTTCGTGCACGCCGAGCTCTGCCAGAAAATCCCGATTGGCCGGTGAGGCTGTCGCCACCACATGGGCGCCACGCTCCAGCGCAAACTGAACCGCAAAATGGCCGACACCGCCAGCCCCGGCGTGAATCAGTATCTTCTGACCGGATTCCAGCCTGGCCACCTCAAACAGGGCCTGCCAGGCCGTTAATGCCGCCAGGGGCACCGCGCCGGCAGTCACCAGATCAAGCTCATCAGGGACGATGGCCAACTCGTCAGCACGAGCCAGTGTGTACTCCGCATAAGCACCACCGCCGGCCGGAAAGCCCACCATACCCATCACCCGGTCGCCCGGGGCCAGGGTGGTCACGCCCTCAGCAACAGCGACGACCTCACCGGCAACGTCGTACCCCGGCGTCCAGGGCAGCCGGTTTTCGATCTGTCGGGCGGCGAACCCCAGCCCCTTCCGGGTCTTCCAGTCAATCGGGTTCAAACCGGCGCCATGCACTCGGATGACCACTTCACCTTCCCGGGGCTCAGGCACCGGAGCCTGCGCCACCTGAAGCACCTCCCGCTCACCAAACTCGCCGTAGATCACGTGCTGCATGAGGATTGATTCACTAACGTCGGTAGGTTCCATGGTTGCCTCCGGAGTGCATGGGGTCAGATGTCCCTCGAAGGGCATCAAGGATGAGACTAGCAGATATTCCCGGCAACGGCCTTAGCGCGGCAGGCCCCGGCCACCGGGCACCAGGGCGCCGGACAGAATATCGACGAATGCTTTCGGGGCCCGTGCCGGGCGCTGGGATTTCATATCAACGCAGGCGTGAGTGGACAGACCCCGCAACAGGGTTTTGCCATCGGCCCTGCGAATCAGCTGGAACTGTCGGGCGGAGCGGAAACGACCATCCCAGTCGGTCAGCCAGGTGCCCAGGACCAACTGGTCGCCGGCATTGGCCGACATCAGGTAGTCCACGTCGGTGTGGGTAATGGCCATGGCCTTGCCGGTTTCCTCGTGCAGGGCCCAGGTCATGCCCAGGCTCTCGATGTGCGCCCAGCTCACCTCCTCCAGCCAGCGGATATACACCACGTTATTGGCGTGGCCAAGACGATCGGTGTCTTCGGCCTGAACCGTGATATCCAGGGTAAACGGGGCGGGCAAATCCCAGTTCAGGACGGGGGCATCAGTCATGGGGTTGCTTCTCCAAGGCCAGGGATGGCCTGCAACGGTAGCCGGCCAATACGGTCGTTGTGAAGTGAACCAAAGTATAGAACGCCATCGTGGGGGTTAACCGAGGTAATCTCCTGAAGATGAGTGCCGCGGGTGTCGTGCAGGCTGGTCAGCATCCGGCCCTTGCTATCGAAGGCGACCACCAGACCGTAATTCTGGGGCTTGGGCTTCAGGCTGTCCGGTAATTTGGCAACCAGATCCTTCAGCCAGGGCGACTTGTGCATGGCATCCACCTGGGGATTGCGCAGGGTCGGGAAGGCCACCCAGTAACGGCCCTCACCATCCACCGCCAGGTTGTCGGGGAAGCCCGGCAGGTTATCGGCAAACACTTCAGCCCGGCCGGCCTTGGGGCCACTGATCCAGTACCGGAGAATGCGGTATTTCCAGGTCTCGTTCACCAGCACATAATCGCCCTGGTGCGATACCGCCACGCCATTGGCAAAGTGCAGGTTACCCAGCAACACCTCGGTTTTCCGGGTTTTCGGGTTGTACCTCAACAACCGGCCGTGAGGACGCATCTCGAGCAAGTCGAGCACGTAATCCGGCTGCTGAAAGCGGGAACTGGCGTCGGTGAAATAAATTCGGCCATCGGGGGCAATTATCACATCATCGGTAAACCGGAAGGGGGTGCCCTCGGCCTCCCGGGCAAGCACCGTGATGTCACCCTCAGGGGTAATGGATAACAGGCCTTTCCAGGCGTCGGCGACAATCAGGTTACCGTTGCTGTCAAACACCATTCCAAGGGGCCTGCCGCCGGTTTCCAACCACCGCTCCACGGTATCATCGGGGTGAACACGCACAATCCAGCCGTCCTGGGTGCCAGTGTAGAGTACGCCATCAGGGCCGACGGTGGTGTCTTCAGGGCCGTATACCTGACCACGGGCGAGCAGATCGGCCAGTCGCAACCGTTCATTGGGTGCCAGTACGCCAGTCATCGCCGGTGGCGAAGGCGCCTGCCAGGCTTTGCTGTCAATCGGGGACGGGGTCAGCAGAAAGCTGCCAAGCAACAAAAAGACAACCAGCAAGCCAACCAGCAACCATTTCATCATGCGCGCCCGTTCCCTTTTATGATTCTTTGTCCGCAGGCGACCCGGCGGATAACCCCGTGAGCCTAACCTTAGCAGACATCACAGGGTTTCTGACAAGATCAGGCCTGTTCCAGAAAACGCCGGCACAGCATGGCGAAAGCGTCCGGTTTTTCTGCGTGCAGCCAGTGCCCGGTGCCTTCAATGATTTTCAGCTCGGCGCCCGGAAACAGGGTACGAATCGTGTCCCGGTGTTTCTCCTGGATGTAGGCCGAATCCGCTCCCTTGATAAAAAGCACCGGCCCCTCAAACGGTCCCTGCCCTTCCGGCGCCGCCGCCAGCTTGCCATAACAGGCATCAATGACAGGCAGGTTCAGCCGCCAGCGAAACGTCACCTCATCATCGGTCTGCTCCTGGGCCGGAATACGCTCCAGATTTTTCAGCAGGAACTGGCGCACGCCCGCCATTTCAACAAACTCTGCCAGGCGGGCATCCGCCTCGGTGCGGGATTTCACGCCACGAAGGTCCATCTGCTGCATGCCTTCAAGGATGGCGTCGTGGTGGGCCTTGTAGGTAACCGGCGAGATATCCGCCACAATCAGCGACTGCACCCGCTCAGGATGCTTCAGGGCAACCTGCATGGCGACCTTGCCGCCCATGGAGTGGCCCAGAAGACTGGCTTTTTCAATACCCCGGGCATCCAGATAGGCAATGACATCCTCGGCCATAGCCGGATAGTCCATGTCGTCAGTATGGGGAGAGCTGCCATGATTGCGTTCATCCAGAGCATGAATCTGCCAGCCGTCCTCAAGCCGGCGGGCAATACCACCCAGGTTTTCCAGGGAACCAAATAGTCCGTGCAGCAGGATCAAGGGATCTCCCTGACCGGAAATACGGTGATTCAGTGCAACACTCATGGTCTGGCAGCCTCCGGTTGTCGGATCAAACCGGATACACTACCACTGCCAGTTTACGGGGCAAGGGGAATTTGGTGCCAACCCGACAGGCAGAAAAAAGCCGGGCAGGGCCCGGCTGGAAGGTCACAGACATACGCCTGAAAGATCAGCAATAGAAAATGCTGTCCAGGTATTCAGCGAGTGCCAGAACGTTTTTGCGCTCCATTTCGCTATGGGGTACAAAGATTTCCTGTTCCATACAACACCTCCACTTTGCAACGCATTACTTCAACCTGATAGCCAACATGCTATCGTTGAAGTAGTGGCAACCCGTTGACTTGCTGTCCCAATCATTTGACATTTTGTATCAGTCCACCAGATAACAAACGGGAGCAGAACCCAGGCATGCAGCCCCAGACCGAATATCCGGAATCGCCCCAGGTGGCGGCATCCAGCACACTGGCGCTGGTGCATTATCTGGAAACACGGGGTCTTCTGGATCGTGTCCGGGTGGAACAGGCTACCGGGCTGACACTGGCGACTCTGAAAGATCCGGACCTACGGGTACCCGCTTCTGCCCATTACCGTTTGTGGGAACTGGCCGAGCAACTGACCGCCGATCCGGGCGTCGGCCTGCATGCGGGCCAGGTGATCGACCCCGAGCGCATGGGGCTGGTCGGCCATGTGTTCTTCAACTGCGATACCCTGGGCGAAGCCGTGGTCCAGTACGTCCGGTTGCACCGACTGATCAACGAGTCGGTCACCCTGAGTTTTGAGCAAACCCCGGATCAGGCCATCCTGACCTGGCAGCCGGATCGTCCGGATCATTACTGTCGCCAGGACATGGACCGCACCCTGGCCGCCGCCCTGTGCCGGACCCGGCATTTTATCCATCGCAGTATCGAGGCTGACTGGCTGGAAATTGCCCATCCGGAGCCCGCATATGCCGCTGAATACCGCAAACTGTTCGGTGGCACCGTCCATTTCGGCTGTGGCGTTACCCGCATGGCGTTTGACAGCAAGCATCTGGGCCACCCCATCCCGCACCGGAACCCCTATGTTTACTCAGCGGTGCTGAAACAGGTCAATGCGGTCATGGCCCGGCTACAGACCCGCCGCTCGTTCAGCCGAAAGGTGCGGCGCCTGATTTCCCGTCAGATGGCCACCGACCGGATTGATGCCGACACCCTGGCCCGGCAGTGTCATATGAGCCGCCAGACCCTGTACCGAAAACTCAAGAAAGAAGGCATGAGTTTCCACGACCTGGTGGAGCAGGTCCGCAAGGACAAGGCCCTGCGCTATGTCGCCGACGACCAGTACGCGCTTGGCGAAATCGCCTTTCTCCTGGGGTTCTCCGAGCTGAGTGCCTTCAGCCGTGCGTTCAAGCGCTGGACCGGTATTGCCCCGGCCCAGTTCCGGGCCAGTCATCAGGGACACGAGTCATGATCACAGAGAACCTTTCGCTACTGGCCATTCCGCTGGCAGCGCTGTACCTGGCGGCGCTGGCCTGTGTTTACCGCATCCTGCTCACCTATCGGACGGCCCAGGGAGCCATAGCCTGGATTCTTGCGCTGGTGGGCCTGCCCTACATTGCCGTGCCCATGTTCCTGCTGTTTGGTCGTTATCGCTTTGGTGGTTACGTCAAGGCCCGCCGCATGGGTGACAAATCCCTGACCAGCCTGCTCGATAATTTTGAAAGCCAGACCACCTCCATCACCAATCCGGGCCAGGAGCATTTCAGCGATGAATTGCAGGTCTTGTGCAAACTCGGCCGGCAACCATTCACCGCTGGCAACCACTGCACACTGCTGCGAGACGGCGAAGCCACCTTTGAAGCCCTGTTCGATGCCATGGAAGACGCCCGCCATTATCTGCTGCTGGAGTTCTACATTGTCCGCTCAGACCGGGTCGGTCAGCGCATCAAGGCCATCCTTGAACGCAAGCTGGCCCAGGGCGTGGAGGTCTGGTTCCTGTATGACGACATTGGCAGCGCGTTTCTGTCCCGCAAATGGCTGAACGAGCTGTCTGCCGCCGGCGCCCGCATTGCCTCGTTTGGTGACGGCAACATCCGACGTCGGCGCTTCCAGATGAACTTCCGTAATCATCGCAAGCTCCTGGTCTGCGATGGCAAGGTGGGATTTGTCGGTGGCATCAATCTGGGCGACGAATACCTGGGCACCGCCATGGACCAGGAACCCTGGCGCGACACCCATTGCCGGATCGAAGGGCCGGCTGTCACCGGCCTCCAGCTGGCCTGGCTGGAGGACTGGAACTGGGCCAGCAATACCCGGCCGGAACTGAACTGGGCGTCCGTGTCTCAGCCTCCCGGCGACCAGGAAGTACTGGTATTGCCCACCGGCCCGGCAGACACCTGGGAAACCTGCACCCTGTTCTTCCTGAACTGCATCAACAACGCGCGCACCAGGATCTGGATTGCCTCGCCCTATTTTGTGCCGGATTTCCAGATCATGAATGCCCTGCAGTTGGCGGCGCTCAGGGGGGTGGATGTTCGCATCCTGATACCGGAGAAAACCGACAGCCCACTGGTTCGGCTGGCCGCCTATTCCTATCTGGTACAGGCCAGTCAGGCCGGCATCGGCATCTATCGTTACCAGCCCGGCTTCATGCACCAGAAAGTGGTTCTGGTGGACAGCCGCTACGCCGCCATCGGCACCGCAAACCTCGACAACCGGTCCATGCGCCTTAACTTCGAGATTACCGCCGTCCACACCAGCCCGGCGTTCATCCAGCAGGTCGAAACCATGCTGGAGGAAGATCTGGGCGCCAGCCGGCCCATGACCGAAAACGACTATCGCCAGCGCTCTATCCTGTTCCGGCTGGGCTGCCGGGCGGTACGACTATTGGCGCCCCTGCTTTGATCTGGCCCCGGGCGGGCGCTTGTGCGAACATGAGCGCTCGACTGATGCTGTAAACGACCATTTCATGAACGCATTCAAACCCAGAGAAACCCTGACCGAACAGGTCGCTCGTCACATTGAAAACCTGATTGCCTTCGAGCAACTCCGTTCCGGCGAGCGCATCTATGAAAGTGCCATGGCCAAGCAGATGGATGTCAGCCACGGCTCCATCCGGGAAGGCCTGCTGCTGCTGGAGAAGCGCCATCTGGTGCGTAACGTCCCCCGCAAAGGCGCGTTCGTCACGCCGCTGGATGAACACTTTGTCCGCAGTCTCTATGAGACTCTGGAACTGTACCTGACTCACACCGGACGGAAGCTGGTGCGTCAGTGGCAACCGAATGACATGCAGCGGCTGGAATCCCTGTACGAGCAGATGCGGGACCGTTTTCAGAACAACGATCTGATGGCGTTTCTGGAGCTGGGTATTGAATACACCAAAGCCTCACTGGTGTACGCCGACAATTACTTTATTGTCTCGGCCATCGAGGATCTCTGGCCCTCTGCCAAGCGTTGCGCCTTTGTCGCCTTCCGCCATGGCGGCAAACAGGTTCTGGAAGACAACCTGGTGCACATGGAAGAATCCATCCGGATAATACGGGAACGGGACGAACAGGCACTGGCAGATATCCTGCACAGGTATGCCGTTCAGCAGTGTGAGCAGGTGCTATCCGCTCTGAACAACTGATACCGCGAAAACTCAGTAGAACAGCTGGGTGAATGAGAAGCCGATATTGAGGTATGCGGTCCATTCGTCTTCGTTGTTATAGGCGGCCGAGAGCTGTACCGGCCCCAGGAAGGTATCCACCCCGGCGAAAACACTCCAGGATCGCACCAGCCCGGACCAGGTGGCATCATCCATCTGCTCCCAGGCATTGCCGGTCTCAAATCCCAGGCCGGTGAACCAGGGCAGCACCGGCCCGCCGAATTCACGCCTGGCCCAGGCCGCCAGTAAAACGGCATCGTTTCCCGTGATCTCGCCCGGGGCGTAGGCTGACAACTGCCGAAAACCGCCAAGACGCGCTGCGTTCTCAACGCCCGGTTCTCCGCTGATGACCTGCCGGGTATACAGCAAGCCGGTGAGATTGAAACGTTGCCAGGTGCCGGTTCCCAGCAACATGCCGGTGAGGGCATCGAACTCCCGGTCACTGCCGAGCTCTTCCCGCTCTACTCTGGCCCGGATACCGGCAAAAGCACCGGATTTCGGATAGAAGGCATCACTCAGGGAATCATGCACCAGTTGCAGGCTGCCGTAGCCCTGATGCACCTTACCGGAAGGTGCAACCGGAACGCCCACTTCGTCATCCACGGTGGCATAGCCACGGACATAACCCAATCGGATCTCGCCATCGCCACCCAGTTCCATGCCAAGGGCCAGATCCACTTCCCGAAAGGTCACATCAATCTCGGAAATACGGTCGCCGTTGTCGTAGACACTGTAATCATCACGGCGATATTCCACCCCGACCACCGCAAACCGGTCATAACCGTAATCCAGAGGCTGGTACCATTGGCTACGCACCCAGGGCTGGGTGCCTAATTGGAGCCCGGTCTGCCATTCCGCGCCAAGGCGATTGAGTTCGGTCATTCGCAACCCGGTGGCCAGATTGAAGCGGGTATCGCCGTCGAAGTTGTCCTCATAATTCAGACCAAACGACAGATAGTTGGGCCCCCAGCTCTTCTCCCGGGCTTGAATGATCAGCACCGGGCCGGCCTCGGAAGGCCGCATGGACCAGGACACCGTCTCATAGTAGCCCAGGCCATAGATGCGCTTGAGGTCGGCTTCCAGTTGCTCGACATCAAGCGGCTCACCCTCTTTCTGCCGGATGCGCTCGCGCAGAAAGTCACTGGCCAGGCGGTCGCCTTTACGGAATTCGATCCGGGCGACCGGCCCCGGCGCCAGTTCCTCGGCTCGAAGCCGGTTGCGGTAATCCCGCCACTCCGAGTCAGACACTGCCAGCCGGTTCAGGGCCACAGCATGATCCCTGGCTCCGCTGGCCCCCAGCTCAAACAGCACCGGCGCGTCGTAGAAATCGGCAGAGGTGTGGCCTTGCAGATCTGGCTGAATCAGGATGTCGCGTTCGGTTAACAGGCCCAGCTGGAATTCGGTGTTGCGCCGGGTCATCAGCGTGGTGAGCTGCCCGACCACTGAAAAAGCTTCGCGCATGTCTTCAGTGGTCATGAGCGGATCGGTGATATCCACGGCAATGACCACATCAGCGCCCATGTCCCGGGCCACGCTGACCGGTAGATTGTTGGCCACACCACCGTCCACCAGTAATCGCCCACTCCTTTCCACCGGCGCGTATACGCCGGGAATGCTCATGCTGGCACGAATCGCATCAGCCAGGTTACCGTCGCCAATCACCACTTCAACGCCGGTTTCCAGATCGGTCGCCACAGCCCGAAACGGGATGGGTAGCTGATCAAAGTCATCCACCAGGGCGGCGTTACGGGTCAGCTCATTGAGAATAAAGCCGAGATTCTGGCCGGTAACCAGTCCGCCACCAAACCGAACGCCCTCGGAACCGACGCCAATACCCGGCACCAGAGGCAGGCGCCAATCGTCCTGCTTTCGGCGCACCGGCTTGTAGGCCCGGCCTGGGTCATCGCGAAAACTGGACAGCCAGTCCAGCCCGATAAATCGCTGTTCGATTTCTTCCACCGGCATCCCGGTGGCGTACAGGGCGGCAACGGCCGATCCGGCACTGGTACCGACCACCACATCAACCGGCACCTGCATTTCTTCCAGTACCCGCAGTACCCCGACATGAGCCATGCCTTTGGCACCACCGCCACTGAGCACCAGACCTATGGTTGGTCGAGCATTACTCGCATCAGCATCGGCCAAAGCATGAGGGAACCCGGGCAGGACAAGCAGAATGCACAGTAACCAGGACGGCGAGCGAGTACTCACGATCCCGTTACGAGGTCTGTTTTTTGTCATCGTCGGCCAGTGACAGATGGGAGGTATCCGGCACAACCGGTGGGGGAAGATCCCGTTTTATACCCAGATCACTGCCGGCCGGAGCCAGTGTCCAGTCATCAAGATGCTCAAACATCGGTGCCTCAGCTTCCTGATGCTCAACCAGAGTCACCCCGACCGGGTCCAGGCTCAGGCCGGAACCGGCCAGAATATCATCCACCTTTTCGCCGGCCACCGGCAGGCGATCGCCCGGTTCAACGGCTGGAGTGTTACCGGATTTCGCTTCCGGTTGCGCCGGCTTTGGTGCCGGAGACTGTGGCGGGACCGGCTGTGAGGCCGGAGTCTGAGCAGAGGGCGCCGGCGCTTGCCTGGCCGGCTCGGCTCCGGGCATCGGCTGTGCATACGCCACCATTCCGTGTTTTTTCAGCACCGCCAGATACTTCTCGGCCTGAACCTGCTCAAGCTTGTTACGAATGACGACCGGTTGCCCACTGAACATGCGGTCCAGCTGCTCGACGCTGGCCTTGAACAGGGCCCGGGCATTGTTGCGAGCGGTTTCCAGATCGGTGCCTGGTGTGCACTCTCCTTTGAACACGAGCTGGTACATGGCTATCCCTCTGCTTTTACAACAACTGTTGGTCAATGATAGCTGAAATCACAGGCCACAACAGGCATTAACCAACGCCGGGCCTTACCATCCGGAAATCATTTCAGCATTGCAAACAATTGAAAAATCCAGCGTCCACAGGAGGAAAAGTACGCCACACTCTGCAACAATCAACTGTAACCAAAATTTACACTTGGTTACACTAACAAGAATCGCAGATTACGTTCCGGGAGCCTCACATGCGCACCATCATTACCGCCCTTCTCTCTGGTCTGGTGCTCGGCTTGTCATCGGCGCAGGTATCCGCCGAAAACCTGGATGTATTGATGAGCCAGGTTTTTCAGGCCAATGAAGCCACCTACATCGGCTATGAAAGCATCGAGCGCGAGGACATTCCCGCCCAGGCCAGTGTAGACCGGAAATACCTGATTGTGGATTTCCGCTTTCCGAACCAGCAGCCGGCCGCCGAACAACTCCAGGCCAGCGTACACAAAGTGTGCATGACCCTGCTGAAAGATCGTGAGCTGATCCGCTCGCTGTCAGATTCCGGCTACGACATGGTGGCCGTGGCCTTTGACCGCCAGTCCCAGTTTGACTGCCTCTAGCCTGTAGCTCGGGCTATTCCTGTCCCAGTAGGCGGGGGAATGCATCCAGGGCGGTATTCACCGCGTCCAGATTAAAGGCCTCCACATCAGCCAACAGCTTCTCACCGTAGCGCGTGACCGATGATGAGCGGTGCCGCTGCCCCCATTCGATAATGCGGACCGCGAAATCCTTCATCTGTTCCGGGTCACCGCTCTCGCGCACTTCCTGCCATTCGTTACCGAAGTCTTCAGCCAGTTTTTCCCGCAGCCAGCCCCGCTCATGCATACTCATGGTCTGGGCCAGCAGGCGCTCGGATTCCTCAGGCGCGCCATCGTCATCAGCCTGCTCCACCGTCGCTTCTACCCTGGGCAGTACCACCTTGAACGTCGAGCCCACATTGGCCTCACTTTTCACGGTCAGTCTGCCGCCCATCATTTCCACCAGTTTACGGCTGATCGCAAGCCCCAGCCCGGTGCCGCCATAACGCCGGGAACTCTGGCCTTCCTGCTGCTCGAAGGCTTCAAAAATGCGCTCCTGCTGGTCCGGCGCAATGCCGATACCGGTGTCAGCTACGGTCACCACCAGCCGGTAGTAACAAACCTCGGTATCGGCATCCGCCGGCTCACCCAGCGGCTTGGCCACCGCTCGCACGGTAACCCCGCCCTCGTGGGTGAATTTGATGGCATTGCCCACCAGATTGAACAGCACCTGTCGCAAGCGGGTCTCGTCCAGCATCATCGCCGAGGGCATACCCGACCCCACGCTCACTTCCAGGGTAATGCCCTGCTCCGTCGCCCGCAGGTCAAAGATGTGGCGGACATCACTGAGCAGCCGGCGCACGGACACAGGGCCGAAATCCAGGCGCATCTTGCCGGCCTCGATCCGCGACAGGTCCAGAATGTCATTGATCAGCATCAGCAGGCTTCGACTGCCCGCCCGGATGGCATTGAGGTAATTGCGCTGCTGGGGATCTGTGACCGAATTGTAGAGCAGATCGCTGTAGCCGATCACCGCATTCATAGGCGTTCGGATTTCGTGGGACATGTTGGCCAGGAATTCGCTCTTGGCACGGCTCGCAGCCTCCGCTTCCCGGGCCAGTCGCTCCGCCTCAAGCTTGGCGGCACGGAGTTCATCCTCACTCCGGCGCAGCGCATTCTCGGACCGGATTCGCTCATCCACTTCCAGTGACAGTTTGCGGTTCCAGTACAGAAAGATCAGCACCACCACGATGGCTATCAAAATGATTCGCCGAACCACGGTGTAATCGGCTTCCTGTTCGATATCCAGGTGAATCCAGCGGTTATAGATGGCTTCGGTTTCGGACGTCGGCAGACTCCCCAGCGCCTTGTTCAGAATGCGGTGGAGCTCGGGCTGGGCCGGGCTGACCGCCAGTCTCAGATCGTACTGGTAAGGGGTAATACTGGTAATCCGCAGGTTCGACAGACCGAGCCGTGCCACCGTGTAACTTACCGCCGGGATATGCGTCACCATCACATCCAGATCGCCGTTGGAAAGCGCAAGCAGCCCATCTTCCACGGTCTGCTGGGGATAGATGTCGAGATTCGGATGATTGATCAGCAGATAGTCATGACTGGCCTGGCGGTTTACCACGCCCACCCGCTCATCCCGAAGTTCACGCAGGTCTCCGATAAAGCGACCGGTGTCGCGGATCGCCAGCGCAATGGGCACGTTGACATAGGCCCGGGTGAACAGGAATTCCTGCTCGGTACGAGGCGTGCGGGACATGCCGGGAAGCACGTCCAGCTCACCGGATTTCAGTTTTTCCTCGGCACCGGCCCGACTGTCTACCGTCACTCGCTGGAAGCGAATCCCCAGATCCTTCTCCAGCCGGCTGAGCAAGTCGGCGACCAGCCCCGTGGGCCGGCCATCCTGTTCAAACTCGAACGGCGGCCAGTCCGGCCTCAGTCCGACGGTAATCTCCGAGTTACTGGCCAGCCATTCCAGTTCACCGGCGGTCAGGGCCACGTTTCGGGTCTCGACTTCAGGCAGCTCCCCCGCCAACCAGGACTGGCGAATATTGCGATGTTCCTGATGGGTCAGTGACGATACCGTGCGATCAAACACCCGAAACATGCGCTCCTGCTCAATGGGAACCTGCAGCACCACATCCACAGGTCGCCGATCCAGCAACACCGCCAGCCCGACACCATTGATCATCGCCGATTCGAGGTAGTCAGACACCACCGGAACCGGCCCGAGAAAAGCATCTGCCTCGCCCGACATAACCCGGCTGACCGCCTCACCCAGGCTGGAAACCGGTACCGGCGTAAAGCTTTCCACCGGGTCCAGCAGCGGAAACTGATTGGGGTCGTCGCCGACAATGACAACCTTCGCTGCCTCCAGATCAGACAAAGTCCGGATTGCCGGGTCGCCGGCATTCACAAACACCCCGTAGGTGAGTGACATCAAGGGCGCTGTGTGTCGCACGCCGGGAATAACCGGGGCGCCGGGCAGTCGGGTGGTCAGGATCAGGTCCGGCTCTGGCCGCTCAGTGCCCAGCATCTGGTTCATCAGAAAGGGCTCAATGGGCAATCCCAGCTTGGAGGACAAGCGGTTGAGGTAGTCCACCCAGATGCCCGCCATGCGCCCCTCCCCGGTATCGAACACCAGCGGCACCTGGGTATGCCTGACCCCCACATTGAAGCCATCCTGTTCTGCAAGCCAACGCAGATCTTCAACGCCCAGTACGGGCGCCGGCGAATTCTGGGGTGGATCCGCCAACACGGCCCCTTGAAAAAGCAGCAACAGGAGGCAAAACATGAACTGTGAACGAGACTTCACTGGATATCCTCGGCGGGTCCACTACATTTCAGGAAAACCATACCTGCAAACGGGCAGGATTGCATTTTGCCAATGAGCTGATGGAGGTACGTAACCATGGACACCAGCAAACACAGCCTGAGCACCCTGTTCGAACAACTGGGTCTGCCCTCCGGTCAATCGGAAGTCGAGCATTTCATCGCCCGACATTCACCATTACCCAGTGAAGTCGCTATCCAGGATGCGCCCTTCTGGTCAGAGAGCCAATCCCATTTTCTGGAGGAAGGGCTGGAAGATGACAGCGACTGGGCGGAGGTGATTGATGAACTGGATGCCCTGCTAAGGCGCTGATTGGCTGGGTCAGAGCACCGACACCCGATTTCGGCCCTCATCCTTGGCCTGATAGAGGGCCCGATCAGCCCGGTCAAACACCGACTCTTCGGTGTCGTCGTCCTGAAAACCGGTCAGCCCCGCTGAAAAGGTAATGCTTACCGGCTCGCCGCTGAAATGGAACGGCAGGCCGGATACATGTTCGCGCAGGGAATCCAATACCTTGCGGGCTTCATCTGTGGGCGTTTCCGGCAGAAGCACCACAAACTCCTCGCCACCGAACCGGGCGATAAAATCCGTCGACCGCAGGCGAGTGCTCATCTCCCGGGCCACCAACTGCAGCACGCGATCCCCTGCCTTGTGGCCATAGGAATCGTTGATGCGCTTGAACAGATCCACGTCCAGCACAGCCACCGTGAGCGGGTGCCGGTAGCGCAACCAGCGATTGTATTCAAACGACAGCCGTTCCTGCCAGGCTTCACGGTTGGGCAGCTGGGTGAGCAGATCGGTCAGGGCTCGCTGACGCTCTTCACGCACCTGGGCCTGCATCTGTTCCGAATGGGCCTCCATGGCCGCGACTTTCTCCTGCATGGCTTCCAGTTGGTTCGCCAGCAGTTTTTCACGCTCGCTTTCCGACGTCCGGAACCGCTCCAGCGCACTGCCAATAAATTCCAGGCGTTGACTGACCGACTGCTTCAAAGCTTGAATATCCTCGCTGGCGCGGATGTCATCCTCCACCTTGTCCAGCTCGGCACGGATTTCCCGGTCCAGCGTCGCTGTGGCGTCCTGCCGGCCAGTCTGGGCGTCACTCTGCTGGGCAAAATGCTCCCGCAACGCCTGCAAGCGTTCATCCAGACGTTTCAGGAAGGCCTCGAATTCGCGCTGGCTGCGGGTAATGGCGGCAATCACCAGATCGGCGACCCGGTTCAGCCCCTCCCGGAGCACTTCCCAGTCGTTGCTGGTCAGCAAGGTCTGCTGTAATTCCCGGGCTTCTGCTTCTGCGGCCGGCTCCAGGGAAGCCTGTTGCAACAGTTGCCCCAGTAACTGGCCGATGCGTCGTGCAATTCTCAGTCGCTGGGTGGTATCCGCCAGATCCACACCTTCTGCCGGGGCTTGCGGTTCCGGTGTGGGCGACACAGCCTGAGGCCCGGCCTGCTCGTCCAGCAGGGTAATCTGCCGGTCAATCTGGTCCTGCAGTTCCCGCCAGTGCTGCAGGTTGATCTGCTTCTTACGGATATCCTCCCGCAACCGACCCAACAATTCGTCCAGCTCCGGTCGCTGCCCTTCAGAGGCCAGACTGGTTCGTACCAGCATTCTTTCCAGCAGATTACGTTCGGATTCCCACTGTTTTTCCCGATGCTCTGCCTCTTCCAGTTCCCTGAGATATTTCTCTTTCCAGGAATCTTCAGATGCCATGAACTACTCCCTTACTGGCCGGCACGATGGTCTTCCTCTTCACACCCTGTGCGATCGGTCGTTCGGCGGCGCGCCCGGGGATGGCTCTGATCATAAACCCGGGCAAGATGTTGAAAGTCAAGATGAGTATAGACCTGGGTTGTGGCAATGTCCGCATGACCCAGCAATTCCTGAACCGCGCGCAGGTCGCCACTGGATTCCAGCATGTGACTGGCAAAGGAATGCCTGAGCAGGTGGGGGTGCAAACGCTGGTCCGCGCCGTGCAGAATACCCCAGCGAGACAGGCGACTCTGGATACTGCGCCGGCTCAGGCGGGTACCCCGCTGGCTGACAAACAGTGCCTTCTCACCCTCGGTGACCAGTGCCCGCCGGCAGGACAACCACTGTTGCAACGCCGCCACGGCCTTGCGGCCGACCGGCAGCACGCGCTCCTTGTTACCTTTACCGAGAACGCGGATTTCTGGGCCCTTCAGATCCAGAGCCGACAGATCGGCCCCGGCCAGCTCCGCCAGCCGAAGGCCGGAGGAATACATCAGTTCGAACATGGCCAGATCACGGATTTCGAGGGGGTCTTCGGGGGTGGCATCCAGTAACTGGCCAATCTGATCAACATCCGCAACGCGGGGCAAACGCCGACCACTTTTCGGCGCCCTGATGTCCAGAGCCGGATTATCGATGGCAAGCCCTTCGCGAAGCAGGTACTGGTAGAAACGCCGAATCGACGACAGGTGCCGGGCAATGCTGCGTCCGCTCAGCCCATCCCGGCTGAGCCGGGCTACGTAGCGCCGAACATCGTGGGCAGACAGCTCTGACCAGTCATTGAGGCCGTTATCCGCAAGCCAGGCGACCAGCCGCTGAAGGTCGCGCTGATAGTGTTCGCAGGTACGGGGTGAATGCCGTTTCTCGGATTGCAGATGACGAATGAAGCCGGTCAGCGCCGCCAATTGGCTCGCTGATCCTTTGTGGTCACTCGCCGCCACGCTCACCCCTGGCCGGTCTCCGCGGTCAGGTCCGTCACCGGAGCGCCGGTACCATGGCGCTTGAGCATAGGCGGTAAAAGCCGGCTCAGGGTGTCACTGATGTAGCTCAGGAACAGCGAGCCCATGCTCTGATCAAAGTAACCGGGTTCACAACTGCCGACAGCAAACACCCCCACCAGACCTTCGTGGCGCAGGGGCACAAGGGCAACGGAGGCGATGGGCTCGTCACGGTCCGGGAACAGGAATTCACGCTCATTCTCACGGAACTGGCCACAAACGGCCCGCTCCCCTTCCAGCAGGCTTCCCAACCGCTCACGTGCCGCGGCCGCATCCACCATATGCAGGGCACCCTGTGACTGAAGCTGACCGGTTTCACTGAACAGAAGTACCGACGCGGCATCCAGACCAAAATCACCCCGGATACTGTCATCAATGGCAGCCGCCATATCCTGCAGGTTACGGGCTTCAATCACCTGCATCAGCAGGCGTTTGCTTTTCTCGAACAACCGGTCGTTGTGGCGGGCTATGGACACCAGTTCCACCAGCTCCCGGCGTAACGTGTCCCGCTGTTCCCGGAACAGGTGCACCTGACGCTCCACCAGGGAAATCGCCCGGCCGCTGTCATGGGGCAGAGTCAAACTGCGCAGCAGCTCGTCCTGATCGATAAAAAAGTCCGGATTGGCCCTCAGATATTCTGCGACCTGTTCCCTGGTGAGTTCGCCGGCCTTCTGACGGGCCGTTTGTTCTGTCATCGTGTTCTCCTGATCGGTTCAGGCCCCGTTTTTATGAGGTCGGGTGTTCGGGCGGGCACTCCTGCGGCGCCGGGGCTGGGGTTCGCCAGGCAGCCGCAACTGGCCTTCAAATACCGTGGTTGCAGGACCTTCCATCATAACAGGGGTACCTTCCCCCTGCCATTCAATGACCAGCCTGCCGCCACGCAACTCGACTTCGACCCGACTGTCCAGCAAGCCGCGGAGACAACCGGCCACCACCGCTGCACAGGCACCGCTGCCGCAGGCGAGTGTTTCGCCGGAGCCCCGTTCAAACACCCGCAACCGGGCATGGCGGCGATCAATCACCTGCAGAAAACCAATGTTGGCCCTGGCCGGAAACCGGGGATGCTTTTCCAACTGCGGGCCAAGGCTTTCCACCGGCGCCGTATCGACATTGTCCACCACCAGCACTCCGTGGGGATTACCCATGGAGATGGCTGACAGCTCGACCGTCTGACCATTCACGTCGACGGTATACACATCCTTGCGCTGATCTGCCGCAAAGGGGATCGCGGGGGGGTTGAGCTCCGGCACCCCCATGTTGACCGCTACCAGGCCATCCCGACCCACTTTGAGCTCAATCACACCCTTGGCAGTCTGGACCCGGATAACACGCTTGTTGGTCAGGCGCTGATCGCGCACAAAGCGGGCGAAGCAGCGGGCTCCGTTGCCGCACTGTTCCACCTCCGAGCCATCGGCATTGAAAATGCGGTAGCGAAAATCAACATCCGGAAGCCCCGGTGGCTCCACCACCAGCAGCTGATCAAAACCGATCCCGAAATTGCGATCCGCCAGCTCCCGGATGGTGTCCGGGGCCAGCCGGAATGGCT
Source organism: Marinobacter sp. MBR-105 (assembly GCF_053628895.1). Classification (NCBI taxonomy): domain Bacteria; kingdom Pseudomonadati; phylum Pseudomonadota; class Gammaproteobacteria; order Pseudomonadales; family Marinobacteraceae; genus Marinobacter; species Marinobacter sp. MBR-105. The sequence goes on from NZ_JBRJHG010000009.1 coordinate 112,405, forward strand.
GGCTGATGGCGTCGACCACCATGAAGTCGTTACCCAGCCCGTGCATCTTGGTAAAGCGCAGGACCGGACCCTGGCCACGTCGTTGCTGAGACATCTCGTTCCCCCCGCTCATTCCGGCAGGCAACTTTCCGGCGCCAGTTGGTCGTCCAGAGTCTCCCGGCGCCGAACCACATGCACCTGATCTCCGTCCACCATCAACTCCGGGGGCCGGTTGCGGGTGTTGTAGTTAGAGGCCATAACAAATCCGTAGGCCCCAGCCGAGCGCACCGCCAGCAAATCGCCGGCTTTCAGGCGCAGAGCGCGATCCTTGCCGAGGAAATCGCCGGTTTCGCACACCGGGCCCACCAGGTCCCAGGGCCTTTCCTCACTGTCCTGATGGGGCTGAACCGGAATAATGGCCTGCCAGGCACTGTAGAGTGCCGGCCGGATCAGATCATTCATGGCCGCATCGATGATGGCGAAATTCCGGTGTTCGGTGCACTTCAGGAATTCCACCCGGGTCACCAGAATGCCCGCATTCGCGGCAATGGAGCGGCCCGGCTCGAGCACCAGTTCGAGCTCCCGATCACCCATGCGTTCATTAAGGGCTTTCACATAATCTGCCGGTTGCGGCGGGGTTTCCTGGTTGTAGGTCACACCCAGACCGCCCCCCATATCCAGATGGCGGATACGGATGCCCTGCTCTGCCAGGGTGTCGATCAGAGAAAGCACCCGGCCCAGGGCATCCAAGAACGGCGAAACAGACGTCAGCTGTGAGCCGATGTGGCAGTCCACCCCGTGGATATCCAGGTTGGGCAGGCTGGCCGCCCGGGCATAGACTGCCGGCGCCTCGGCGATATCGATGCCGAACTTGTTTTCCTTCAGGCCGGTCGAGATATAAGGATGAGTGCCCGCATCCACGTCCGGATTCACTCGCAGGGAAATGGGCGCTTTCACTCCCAGTTCGCCAGCCACCTTGTTCAGGCGATCAAGCTCGGTGTCGGATTCGACATTGAAACAGCGAACGCCGGCCTCCAGGGCCCGCTTCATTTCCCATTCCTGCTTGCCAACGCCGGAAAAAACCACTTTACCGGCATCCCCGCCGGCACGAAGCACACGTTCAAGCTCTCCGGCCGAGACTATGTCAAAACCGGCCCCCAGACGAGCCAGCACATTGAGCACGGCCAGATTGCTGTTCGCCTTGACCGCATAACACACCAGATGAGGGCGATTCTTCAGGGCCTCATCGTAAGCACGGTAATGGCGCTCCAGCGTCGCCCGGGAATAGATGTAGGCTGGCGTACCAAAGCGCTCGGCGATATCGGCAACGGCAACGTCTTCGGCGTAGAGTTCGCCGTTACGGTAATTGAAGTGATCCATGCTGTTCCTGAAAGCTTAAGGTCGGGTGGTCTGGCTCAGGGCTGTTCATTGTCCTCATCGGCATTTTCGCCCGCCTCCGCAGCTGCCTCGGTGTCACCAGTCTGCGATGGTACGGCGTCGGGCACCGGCGCGTTCCGGTACAGCGGCCCTTTCTGGCCACAACCGGATACCATCAAAACCACAAACACCGAGAGCGCGACGGCCAGGCGGCGCACAAGCCCAAGCTGCATACCCAATCCCCTGAGTGAATAATGGCCGAAGTATACCCGACACCCGGGCCGCACCGCGAGGATTCACATGTTCAGGACAGGTGCTGGTTTAGGGCATCTTCCAACTGCGCCCGGTAGAACAGGTACTGGCTGGTCTGGATATCGCGCTGATACAGCTGTGGATCGAGATCGTGGGGCAGATGCAGGTCAGTCAGATACACCGGATAGGGGTCCGGACTCTGCCGCAGGGAGCGGATGTAATGGGCCACCGCCGGAATCAACCGGTCGCCATATTCCTGCACGGTAAACTCCTGATCGTTGCAATACAGATCAAAGCGCAGAATGCTGTCACCCTGTTGCACGCCCACCGCCTGCACTTCGAGGCCGGACAAGGGCATTCCGGCGACCAGTTCTGGCCGCGGATCGGCCAGCCATCGGCCATCCCTGCGTACCAGTTCGTAACACCGGATACCGGCGACCGGCTCCAGATTATCTGCCTGGCGCAACTGCCGGCGCTCAATAACACTGTCCAGAAATCGCAATAACGGTGCCAGTAGATGACGGCGTTGCTGGGCCTTCAGCTGGCGATGCCACAGACTGCCATACTCATCCACCACCCAGAGCTGGCCCTGGTCTCCCTGCAGCTGCCAGAATACCTGGATGTTACCGGCTTCGGAGGCTTCACATACCGCTTTCAATAGGGGAGCATCCTGCAAAGCATAGCGATCCGGCACCACCGGCAGAAAACTGTCCTGGGGCTGGAACAAGGCATCCATCAATGCCGCGCGGCTATCCAGGGCAACAAACCCCGGCTCCTGCCCATTGAACTGGAGCAGAAAATAACGCTGATCCATCTCGATGATATAACGCAAGGGATGGGGGCCGGTGCCGCCTGCAAAAAACTGTCGGAGCACATCGGCAAACAACTCACTCACACGCCGGGCAATGGCCTGTCCGTGCCCCCGGCTGGGCGCCATCACTCGGATATCCGGCAATTCCGCAGGGTTGATCGCCACCTGAGCGAGCACATTCTTCAAACACTGGATCAGGGTATCCCCAGCCGCGTAATGCTGCAGACTGACTTCGTGCCAGCTGTTCAGGGTAATCTGGTCGATGGTCACCACCAGGTTGTCCCGGGCCCCACTGAACCCGAGCGAGTCGTTGCGGGCGCTGAGTTTATGCAGCCCCCGCTCGGTCAGATGAGCCTGTGGGTCCACCGCCACATTCAGCAACAACAGGTTGCGTAACGGCCGTACTGCACGGGACAGGGCCTGCCGGGGCGCCGGGGGCATAGGCACCGGCAGGAAACCAGCCAGCACATCCAGTATTTCCTTCAACTCGCTGACCGACGCCACGCTCTGGCCCGCTCGCACATTCAACCGTGTACTGCGACTGAGCAGCCCGTTGCAGTAACACCAGACAAGCAACTCAGCCAGGTTGCCGGCGCGGCGAATAACCGGCTGCCAGAAGGCGTCGGACGGATCTTCAAGATCCCGGTACAACAACCAGCCGTCTCCGGCTGCCCCCTGTTCACTGCGATGGTGAAACGACAGATTCTCTTCTGCCAGCGAGGGCACCAGCCCAGGATTGATCAGCTCGACCTTACCGGCCTTGCGCTGGAAGGCGGCATAGAGCTTGCGGCCCAGCAGGTTGATGTCATTGGCGCTGATCGACGCCTGTGCATCCTGTTCCCGGGCCAATCTGGCCAGCAAGCGGTAACTGTGGGTAAGCTCGGCAACCACCCGCCGGCGTAACCCCATCACTTCCTCGGCACACCAGCGCTGACGATCGTCCAGCCTGCCCAGATCCTCCGATGACCAGCCCCAGCCTTCAACCAGGCTGCGCAACAACTCGACCCGCCAGGGGTCACCTACCATACCCGCCCGGCTGAGCGGCAAGCCGGATTTCAGGTACAGGCTTCGGCGCACCAGCTCCAGCCGATCTGCGCCGTCACGGGCCAGCAACCACTGCTCCAGTCTCTGGTACAAAAGCACGTAGGGGTCCAGGGCATCGGCGCTAATCACACCATTGTGAACCGCCTGCTTGAAGCTGGCCGAGAGCAGTGGTCGCTCCCGGTCGGTGGCGTAACATTCAATCAACAGCAGCTTGAGGATGGCTTTCCAGGGCGCATCGATTCCTTTGTAGAGCTGCCAGATGCCAGCGCCAGGCAGTTCTGCGGGAGGAATGTCCGGCACCGCGCCAAAGTCGATGTAATCCCTGGCCTGGATAAACCGACACTCCACCAGCTGTCGCCGGCAGTGGTCGTAATCGGCCTCCCGGTCTACCGGGATCAGCCACCACAACGGATATTGGCCGGCGAGGTGAATGCTGGTGCGGTAGAACTCATCCAGCAACAGAAAATGCTGGGCGCTGCCGCAGTTTTCCCCGGTGACTTCCACGCGCTGGCGCCCGGCCCGCCAATCGGCGGCAGAGAACACAAACACGTGCAGCTCCACCCCCAGGCCACCGGCCCATTCCGACAGTTTTTCGGCTTTTCGCTCCAGGCACCGAATGCCCGACGCCGGCAAATCCTGACGGTGGCAGAGCCAGACATCCAGATCACTGGCCACCGAGTGGCCGAGGGTGCCAGGGCTTCCCATCAGGAACAGACTGTCCAGATCAGGCTTTCGAGTGCCCTTGTCACGATAGTGAAAGCTACGGGCGTAACGGCGGGCGGCGTCCAGCACTTCCTGGCCGGGCGTGTAACCACTGAAGCCGTCCGGGCAGTTACCATCCAGATAGCCAGGCAAGGCCGGATGGTTACGGTGAAAAACCAGCGGCAACAACTCCAGCACCATCTGCTGCCGGTAGGTCAGTGCCGAGCACGCCCGCTGCCAGCGCTGCTGGTTAACCAGCAGAAACCGGTCCCGCAGGCGCCTGAGCGTCTTTCGGTCGATTCCATCCTCGAAATCGAGAACTATGGGCGCGGCGTGAACGGTCAAGAGAGCTCCGGCAAGAGGTTATTTTCGGCAAGATAGTCAGTATGATGAATGAATCGTGGCAAAACCTGTAAAAAAATAAAAGCACAGGCAGTGAACACGCTGCCAGCCCGAGCGAGGCACCCGAGCTGTGAAAGAGTTTCTGATTCAACGCTACCGGCCCGATCCGACGGGCCCCGTTATCCGGCCCACCCTGCTTCGGGTGGATGACGATGGCCGGATCATCCAGGCTGATCGCCATGCAGAAACCATGTTTGGCTACGACATCAGCGATCTGACCGGGCAGAAAGTCCAGCATATTCTGGCTTCCCGCCAGGACGATCCCTTCGCCCCCGCCCACCGACACCGGCTCGACAATGGCCAGACAGTGCTGGTGACGTTTCGCCACAAGGATGGCTTTTTCTTTACTGCCCTGCTCGGGCTGCGAATGGAGGTCCGGGATTCAGACCAGGCCGCTACCGCCTCGATTACCCTCAGAGACAGCGATGCCATGGATAGCCGGATTCAACGACTGGCGGAACAGAATGCCGGCTTTGGTCTCTGGGAACTGGACATGCCCAGCAACGAGATCAGCTGGTCCGAAGGTATGTACCGCCTGCTGGAACTCAAAGCCGGCAGCGAGCTGACACCGGAACAGGCGCTGTTTTACTGCCAGACAGGCCAGAACCGGGTACGAGCGATGTTCAGGCGCTGTATGCGCACCGGCCAGCCGTTCAGCATGGACCTGACCATTCTCACCAGCCGGCAACGGCCACAACGGGTTACTCTGGCCGGTCGTGCTCTGAAGAACGGCGGCCGGGTGCAAAAACTCGGCGGCGTGATGGTCAACCACAGCGAGGCCATGGTCCACGATCTGGAAAAACAACAGGCTCAGCAGATTCTTCAAGCCACGACCGCCGCATCCTCTGATCTGGTGGTAGCCATCGACACCGAGTTCAGGCTGTTGCATTTCAACACCCCCTGGTGCCAGCAGTTTCAACACGCCTTTGACCTGACGCCAAAGACCGGAGACAACCTGCGCAGCCTTTTGAAGGACTTCCCAAATGAGCGGAGACTGATCGAACGGCTATGGCAACGGGCCTTCGACCGTGAGCATTTTGTGGCAGAAATGCCCCTGAACCGCCAGGGAGAGGGACTGCCGATTTACGAATTTCACTTCCAGAGCATCCGCGGAGACCGGGGTGAGGTCACCGGGGCCGTTCATGTCGCACGCGATATCAGCAACCGGATCCAGCACACCAGCAACAGCGATTACCGCATGCGACACGATCCGGTCACCGGACTGATGAATCGCCGTTCTTTCATCGAACACCTGGAACGGGCCATGGGCCATCGCCACAAACGCCAGAGCACCGACGGGCTGCTGTTTCTGGATCTGGACAACTTCGAACAGTTCAACGAGGACGCTGGCAGCGGCACCTGCGACCGCTACCTGCGGGAACTGGCCGCCATGCTCGGGCTGCGCGTGCGACAGCGCGATGCCCTGGCACGACTGGCCGGCGATACCTTTGCGCTGTTCATCGAGAACTGCCCGAAACCCAGAGCGCGAAAGATCGCCGAGGAAATCCGCGAACAGATTGCCCAGTTCCAGTTTGAATGGCAGGGGCATACCCTGCAGACCACTACCAGCGGCGGTCTGCTGATTCTGGACAGTGAGTTGCCGGAACGGGCCGACACGCTGCTCACCCAGGCTGCGGACCTGTGCCATACCGCCAAGACTTCAGGCCGGAACCGGATCCACACCGCCCATGCACTGCCGGATGCCGCCGGCGATACTGGTACAAACAAGCAGCTGGAACAGCTCCGCCAAGCCCTGGACCACCATCAACTGATCCTTGAGTTCCAGGCTCTGAAGCCGGTGGCGAGTGTGACCTGGGGCGACCATATTGAAATACTGTGTCGCATTCCCGGTCAGGGACCGGACGACACCACACTCCTGCCCGGACAGTTCCTGCCCCTGGCCGAGCGCTTTGACCTGGCCAAACGGCTGGACCGTCAGGTCATTCGTCAGGCCCTGGACTGGCTGGGGCAGCACCGACTGCTGGAACCAAGGCTGAAATACTGCGGCTTCAACCTGTCTCTGGCCTCGGTACTGGATGACACCTTTGCCGATTTCATGGAACAGCTACTGGCACCCTCACCGTTCCGGGCGGAGTGCTTCTGCCTGGAGATCCGGGAAGCCCATGCCACCCAGTATCCGGACGAAGTGGCCGTGCTCTGCGATGCACTGCATCGAATCGGTTGCCGGGTGGCTCTGGAGGGCGCTGGTGCCTCCGTGGAAAGCTACAGCCTGGCCGCCCAGCTGCCGGTGGATATCATCAAACTGGATAGACGGGTGATGGATCATCTGGAGGATGACCCGGTTCAGCAAGTAATGGTGGATGCCCTGCATCGTATTGCAGAAGCCGCAGGCAAGGAGACCGTTGCCACCTTTATCGAGAGCGACGAAACCCTGAGAAAGGTCCGTACCCTGGGCATCCATTTTGGCCAGGGTTACCGGTTATCAAGGCCCCGACCGCTGGCGGAGCTGAAGCCGGTAGGGGTTGAGCTGAGTACGGGCTGGATCGGCGGCTAAGTTATGTTGAGGGCAGGCTTCATTCTACCCCGACCTCACACTGGATCACTTCAGAACCGCTTCCGCGGCTGCTTACCAGCCCTCCGTCGGGATTCCGTGTTCCCTGAGGTAATCGCCGTTCCTTTCGAGATAGCCTTTTGTGCGTTCCGTGAACCGGGAAGGGTCACCCGGCAACTCCGTGGCCTGCATGCGCATCACCTCGATCTCGTTGCCAATCTGGTTCGAAATCCAGACCACCACGGTACCGCCGGGCGCCAGGCCAATGGTCAGGAGGTTCCGGGGGCCTGAGCGCACATCAACCTGCGTAACATAGGTTGCCGGCTCCCGCATTCGGTCCAGCAGGTCTTCCGGCACCTGAATGATCTTGGTGTAATATTTCTGCTCCGCGTAGGAAAACCACTTGACCAGAATCAGTTCCGGAAAGGGGTCAGCTCTGCCCCCAGGCCCGGTTGGGCCACGGGCCCCCTTCCAGCAGCACCCCACCGTGCCTATCGGCTGGCGCCAGCTCCGCTCACCCGACTTCTCCAGGAACATATCAGTCACCCACACTTCGTAGTGCTGTGGCGCCGCTATCCTGACCATCCAAAGAGTGTCGTCCGCCTTCGACCACGCCGAACAGCCGCTGCCCAACAGGGCGATGGCCATGACTCCCATGGCCAGTATTTTCTGAATCATTAGTCGCCCTCTGTCTGTGGATACACCAGGCGCTCGCCTGAAGGTGCTGGTGCATTGGGATGAAACCCCTGCAACTTCGCAGGCAAGCCCGCCACCATGGTCTCAATAGCGTTGTAGTGCGCCGAGTAATGGATATAGCGCTGGAGCAACAAGTTCTCATGTTCCGTGGTCAGTGAGGGGGCGTCATTCCCTTGTACAACCTGTTCCAGAATTTGTTGAAGGATGGGTTCAAGTTCACCCTGTATCAACACGGTCTCATCAGTGGGATCAACTTCTCTCAGTGGCACTTCCTGTTCTACCGCCAATCGGTGCATCAACCGAAGAGGCACCCGTGAATACTCCCCCCGCACCTGGCGCAGCATCCGCAACACCAGTTCTACCCGGCCATCCTGGGCCGGGTGCTCGTGGCGCAGGGTGACAATGTCCAGCCGGGCTGGCCCTTCCGGGCCCTGGTCTTTCGGCCATGCCTGCAATTGCTCGGATTGCCGTACCGGCAGATTATATGGGCCAATCCAGCCTGCCGCCTCTATCTGTTGCCGCTTGGCCTCCAGGTTATCCCATTGGAGGGTTTGGTCCGGCCTGCTCAGCCGGTCGCGAGGCACCTGTAACCTGAGGCTTAACAGCACGTCCTCTCGCTGGCTGTCGCCGTAGCCACCGCCAATATCGGAATGAACACCCGGCAGGGAAATTTCCCGGAAGTTGGCCGGCAAGCTGCCGTCGCGGCTTCGCAGACTGTTCAGGGCAAAGTTCCTGCGGTGCTCATGGGCCGCGGTCAGGTGCACCGCCTGGCCCACCTTGCCTGGATCCAGGTACAACTCCACCGGGTGGTTGCGGTTGTTATGGGCCAACGCATCACCAGCAGCGAGGTTAACGATGGCGGCCACGGAGTCGAACAGCCCCACGAAGCGAATTTCTACCGTCTTCGGCCAGAGGATACCGCTGTCAGCCAGCATCTGGGCCAGCAGACCATTCTCCCCCTGATTTATCTCGTGTGCAGTATGGCGGCCAGCCGCCGCGCCCCGGCTGAAGCCGAACAGGTCCAACGTAAGTTTGTCGATGGGTTTGTCCAGACGGTCGGCGGGCAGGTTCTGCAAGACTTCTTTCACCCGCAAGGCCAGTTGCGAGAAAGCATAGTCCACCTGTGCGATAACGCCGGCCTCCCCCATGCCGGTGGCTGCGCTATACATCACATCATCCTCGCCAGTCTTGGTGCCAGCCCCAGGAGCATAAATTTTACGCCGGTAGGTGCTGGTACCCTCCTCCTCTTTTTCGTCTTCGACGTACAAATCCCACAGCTTCGCCACATTGCTGGCCGCATTGGCGTAACTGTCGCCCAACATCAGACCCATCCGCCGCTCACACTCTTCCCGGCCGATGGTGTTATTTTCGTAGGGAATCAGGCACTCCTGCTCCAGCTGCTCAACGAAGGCCCGGGTATTGGCGGCGTTGTTCATGGTGCCATCGGTAAACAGGCCCACTTCCAGGTGTATCTTTGGGGCGGGTGCCTGAGAGGAGTCTGCCTTAGCGTCTTCGGTTGCGGATGCTGCAGACATCAACACGGGAGCCACCAGTGCGGAAGCCCCTAAGGGCAGGCTCAGCCGATGGTCATCCACGCTACCTTGAGCCGCCCGCTCCCGGCGCTGACGCTGCCGGTAGTTCATTGAGAACATGTTCACTTCCAGCGACCCGACACCCCAGGATTCGGATTGGCGCAACTGCTCGCAGGTAATGCCACAGTTGTTCAGCTCTGCTACTGCACACTCAATCTCAGATGGAACGTTCAGCCAACTGCCCTCTATCCGCCACTGGCCACCGGCAGGCAGACTGTTGTCTGGCCGCCAGGTCACCATCGGCGAGAAAGGCTTATTCCACTCCGAACAGACCAACATCAACTCGCCGTCTCTGACCGCCCGATGGACAGTTTCCGCTAGGTTCCGTCGGTCACCAGAGCCATACCTGAACAGCGATTGCATGCTTGAACGAAGATGGTTGTCCTGCTCAACCAGGAGGCGGGCCCTGTCGGCAGCAAAAAAAGGAGTTTCAACAAAGGGAATGTCGAGGACCTTCAATTCTGAAGGCCTGACCAGTTTCACAAAGCTCATCGTCAGCGTCCTTGTTGACGGTAGCAAGCAGGTAAAGTTAGTCGGACAATCCTAGCCGATATTGTGTATTTATGACAAAACCGCACTTTACGGTTTTGTCATAAACTTTTTTTCTAAACTGCCTCGCCCATGACAGCCAATCGACTATGCCAGAGTTTTCCGAGCGCGGGCCACCGCTGCACGTACCTGGTTTGGCGCAGTTCCACCCAGATGATCACGGGCCTGCACGGAACCTTCCAGGGTCAGCACGTCGAACACATCTTCGCCGATCACATCGGAGAACTGTTGAAGTTCCTCCAGCGTCATATCTGACAGGTCACGACCTTCGGCGACACCGAAAGCAACTGACTTGCCGACAATCTCATGGGCATCACGGAACGGCACGCCTTTCTTGACCAGGTAATCAGCCAGATCCGTGGCGGTGGAGAAGCCCCGCTTGGCGGCTACCCGCATGTTGTCGGCCTTGGCCCTGATGGCCGGGATCATGTCGGCGTAGGCCTTCAGGCAGCCCTTGATGGTATCGACCGTGTCGAACAGCGGCTCTTTGTCTTCCTGATTGTCCTTGTTGTAGGCCAGCGGCTGGCTCTTCATCAGGGTCAGCAGGCTGATCAGATGGCCGTTTACCCGGCCGGTCTTGCCACGCACCAGCTCGGGTACATCCGGGTTTTTCTTCTGGGGCATGATCGAGGAACCGGTGCAGAACCGGTCCGGCAGGTCGATGAAATCGAACTGGGCGGAGGTCCAGAGCACAAGCTCTTCACTGAACCGGGACAGGTGGGTCATCAGCAGCGCGGCGAAACTGCAGAATTCAATGGCGAAATCCCGGTCGGAGACCGAATCCAGGCTGTTTTCAGTGGGCCGGTCAAAGCCCAGCAGTTCGGCGGTCAGATTGCGGTCAATCGGGTAAGTGGTGCCGGCCAGGGCAGCAGCCCCCAGAGGCATCACGTTCACCCGCTTGCGGCAATCCTGCAGACGATCGGCATCGCGCACCAGCATTTCGTACCAGGCCAGCAAATGGTGGCCAAAGGTAACCGGCTGGGCGGTCTGCAGGTGGGTAAAGCCGGGCATAATGGTGTCTGCCTCGCGCTCGGCCAGGTCCAGCAAGCCAGCCTGCAGGCGCGCCAGTTCCTCGGCAATCACGTCGATTTCATCGCGCAGGTACAGCCGGATATCGGTGGCGACCTGATCATTCCGGCTGCGGCCGGTATGCAGTTTCTTGCCAGTGATGCCGATGCGATCGGTGAGCCGGGCTTCGATGTTCATGTGCACATCTTCCAGGCTGACGGACCATTCGAAGCGCCCGGCTTCGATGTCTTCCTTCACGCCCTTCAGGCCGTCGATGATCTGGTCGCGCTCGGCGTCCGTCAGCACACCCACCTTCGCCAACATGGTGGCATGGGCGATGGAGCCGGTAATATCATGATGATACAGGCGCTGGTCGAAGCCCACCGAGGCGGTGAAGCGTTCAACAAAGGCATCGGTAGGCTCGCTGAAGCGGCCACCCCAGGGTTTTTCGGAGGATGTGGTCTGGTCAGACTTTTTCTGATCCGTCATGGTCTATCTTTCCTGCTGACAGCCCGGCATCATCATGCCGGCAATGGATAAGTTAAAAGTTGCGGCAGTATAGCATTCCGGCCCCGGTTAAGGAGACTCCCCTGAAACCCGACAAAGGCATGAACCACAAGGACACCGACAGCTTCTACGTGCCCGATCTGTGTCGCGTGCGGGCTGTGTTCATGCTACTGATTACCAGCGAACTTCTGGTTCTGGTGCTGGCCATCGTGCAGGCACAGAACAGCTGGATCGACTGGAACTACTTCGGTCTGCTGTCCCTGTTCGTGCAATGGACCACCCTCACCAGCGCCGCACTGATCTGTCTGTTGCGCCCCCGCCTGGCTCGTTTGAGCAACAGCCGCGCCACACTGACCATCGTCACCATTGTCTTGCTGGACGTACTGGCATTCAGCCTGTTTGCCGACAGCGTATTGCACCCGCAGCCAGGCGTGGCACTCTGGCACGGCATTGCCAAAAAGCTGTTACTGGCATTGCTGATCGTCCTGATGGTGCTGCGTTATTTTTACCTTCAGCACCAGTGGCAGCAACAGCGAGAGGCGGAAATGCAGGCCCGGCTGACCTCCTTGCAGGCCCGGATCCAGCCACACTTTCTGTTTAACAGCATGAACACCATTGCCAGCCTGATTGCCTCCAATCCGGAGCAGGCGGAAGAAGCGGTGCTGGATCTGTCGGAACTGTTCCGGGCCAGCCTGCGCACCGACGACCAGCTCATTCCCCTGAACCGTGAGCTGGAACTGTGCCAGCGTTACCTGGCGATTGAGTCTCTGAGACTGGGGGAACGCCTGCAGCTGGAGTGGGATATTCAACCCGGGCTTGGGCAACAGGTAATACCACCCCTGACACTGCAGCCGCTGGTGGAAAATGCCATCTATCACGGCATCCAGCCGCGGCCGAAAGGCGGTGTCGTCCGGGTCGAAGTATCGGCCAAGGATCACTTTGTCTACCTTCTGGTGCAGAATCCCGCGCCGGAATCTACGGAACGCCAGCACCAGGGCAACCGCGTTGCCCTGAGTAACACCCAGGCCAGACTACAGGCACTGTTTGGCGAACCGGCCGTGCTCAAACACAGCCGCCAGGGCAATACCTACACCGTCACTCTTCGCCTGCCCCGGCGCAGCATCAATACCAGCAACCGTCAGTCACGAAACAGGCCATGAATATCGAAGACAGCAAACGCGTACTGATTGCCGATGACGAACCTCTCGCCCGCCAGCGCATTCAGCGCCTGCTGGAAGCCCTGCCGGATTACCGGGTTTGTGGCGAAGCGGTGGATGGCAACGACACCTTGCGCAAAGTGGCCGAACTGGAACCGGACATCCTGCTGCTGGACATCCGCATGCCCGGCATGGATGGCATGGAGGCAGCCGACCAGCTCAGCAAGCTCCAGAATCCGCCCGCAGTGATTTTTTGCACCGCCTATGACCACTATGCCATCCAGGCGTTCGAGGTTCGCGCCGTCGCCTATCTGCTCAAACCGGTCCGGCGTGAGGCGCTGGCCGATGCCCTGGCCCGGGCCGGCAAGCTGAACCGGGTACAGAGGCAAGCCCTGGCGCAAAGTACCGATGCCGGTAACGACCAACTGGCGGTGCGCACGCACCGAGGTACCGAACTGATCGACCTGGCAGATCTGTACTACTGTGAGGCCGACCAGAAGTACGTGACCCTGCACCACAGCCACGGCGAGACAGTGTGCGACTACACCCTGAAAGAACTGGAGCAGGCTTACCCGGATCACCTTCTGCGCATCCACCGACACACACTGGTTGGCGTGCGCTTTATCCAGGGGCTGCGGCGGTCGTCCGATGGCCAGAATCAGCTGGCACTGAAAGGCAATGCCACCCTGCTGCCGGTCAGCCGCCGCCATGCCAGTACGGTCCGCCAATGGTTACACGAACACCAACCCTCCCCCTGAGGGGGTAGGCGGGGGTTCACCGCGGGACTTTTTTTCTGCCACAAGGTAACCTTGGGGCACATTTTCCCGAACGACAGTGAGTGACATGTCCAAACGTACCCTTCGCATTGCAACCCGCAGCAGCGCACTGGCGCTGTGGCAGGCGGAATTCATCAAGGCCGAGCTGGAAAGGCTGCATGACAACGTTGACGTTGAACTGATCAAGATAAAGACCCAGGGCGACAAGATCCTGGACGTCCCCCTGGCCAAGATCGGCGGCAAGGGCCTGTTCGTGAAGGAACTCGAAGAAGCCATGCTGGACGGCCGTGCCGATCTGGCCGTGCATTCCATGAAAGACGTGCCCATGGAATTCCCCGAGGGCCTGGGGCTGGTCGCCATTTGCGAGCGCGAAGACCCCACCGATGCCTTCGTCAGCAACCAGTATGAACACATCGACCAGCTGCCTGAGGGCGCGGTAGTAGGCACCGCCAGCCTGCGTCGGGAAGCCCAGCTGCGGGCCAACCGCCCGGATCTTCAGATCAAGGTACTGCGTGGCAACGTGAATACCCGGTTGGCGAAACTGGATGCCGGTGAATACGACGCCATTGTGCTGGCCAGCTCCGGCCTGAAGCGTCTCGGCTTCCACGACCGTATCCGTTACTGTCTGCCAGACACGTTTTCCCTGCCAGCCGTTGGCCAGGGTGCTTTGGGCATCGAATGCCGGGTCGGTGACACGGAACTTCTGGAGCTGATTGCCCCGCTCAATCACACCGACACCTGGGACCGCGTCAGCGCTGAGCGGGCGCTGAACCGTCGCCTTGAAGGCGGTTGCCAGGTGCCCATTGCCGCCTATGCCCTGCTGGAAGACGATAACACCCTGTGGCTGCGGGGCCTGGTTGGCGCAGTCGATGGTACCCAGATTTTCCGGGTGGAAGGCCGTGCCCCGCGCGCCGAAGGTGAACGCCTGGGCCGTGAACTGGCTGAACAGCTGCTGTCCATGGGGGCCGACAAGGTGCTGGCTGAAATCTATGGCCACACCCCGCGCTGAGTTTCAGCAACCGTCTGAACTCCAGGGCCGGCGTGTATTGATCTGCCGGCCCGAGCCCGAAGCCAGCCGCCTCGCCGAGGCCTTTCGCAAGGCCGGTGCCGATGCCCGGGTGATGCCGATGATGGCGCGCGAGCCTTTACCGGAAACCCCGGAGCAGCGCGGCATCCTGCAGCAGTTGGACAACTTTTCCCACATCATCGCGGTCAGCCCCTATGCCGCCCGCCGGCTGATGGAGGAAATCGACCACTGGTGGCCTCAACTTCCCGCCGGCCTGCAATGGTACGGAGTGGGCGCCGGCACCGCCGCGGTCTTTCGCGAACATGGCCTGAAACCGAGAATGCCCGCCGAAGGCTGGACCAGCGAAGCGTTGCTGGCGCTGCCATCACTGCAGCGCGTTGACGGAGAGAAAGTTCTGCTGGCTCGGGGCGAGCATGGCCGGGAACTGATTCGTGAGACCCTGGCGCAACGGGGCGCACGGATTACCACCCTGCCCCTGTACCGGCGCGTGCTGCCGTACTATTCTGCAAAACAGGTGAAGGCTCTGGTTGCCGACTTCCACCCCGAGGTGGTGATTGCGCTTTCCGGCGAAACCCTGAACAATCTGGTGGAGCTGGGCCACAGATACCAATTGGCTCTGACGCCCGACATAATCGTAGTACCTGCGGAGCGTGTAGCGGAACAGGCGCGCGCGCTGGGCTTCCGCAAGCCACTGGTGCCCGGTAGCCTGAACGATGACGACCTGGTCATCAGTGTTGCTTCCTGCCTGTCGCAGGAGGCCGGTGACAACGGATAACCAAGTAAGGATGCCCGTGACTGAAACAACAAAACAACTCCCCGCTCCCGTACAACCCGCCAGGCCAGAACGCCCACGCTTGTGGCCAGTGTGGATTGTGGCGGTTCTCGCGCTGATTCTGGCGATTGCCCTTGGGCTCTGGAACTGGCAACAGTGGCAGAAGCACCAGGCCACCCTGCAGGTGGTTCAGGACCTCCGGCAGGATACCAACCAGCTGGAAAGCCTTTACGGCAACCGCGGCAGCGAACAGAGCGAGCGGCTTCAGGCACTGGAAAACCGCGTGGCGGAACAGCGGGAGCTGATTGCCACCCAGCAACGCCAGATCGATCACACCGCCCGCGAATTGCTGGAAGCCGGCAACCGCACCCGCACCGACTGGCTGCTGGCGGAAGCCGAATATCTGCTGCGTATTGCCAACCAGCGCCTGCTGATTGAAAAAGACATCCGCGGTTCACTGTCCGCCCTGGAATCGGCCGACGAGGTGTTGCGGGAATCCGACGATATCGGGGTTTATCCGGTACGCCAGCAACTGGCACGGGAAATCCAGTCCTTGAGAGGCATTCAGGGTGTCGACCGCACCGGGCTATACCTGAGACTGGAGGCTGCCATCGCCAGCGTCAACGATCTCACCGACCAGGCCCTGATCAGTGATCAGGCGCCGGGATTCGACATGGTCGAAGACCAGAATGCGCCGTCTGACGGCAGCAACATGTTCACCAGAGGCTGGAACCGGTTCCTGGGCACCCTCAAGGAAGTCGTTGTGATCCGCCGGATGGACGAACCGGTAAAACCCCTGTTGTCTCCGGACCAGAGCGCCTGGGCCCGTCTCAACCTGCAACTGATGCTGGAAGAAGCTGAAATGGCGGTCTTGCGGGGCAATCAGCCACTGTATGAACGCGCTCTGAACAAGGCCATCACCACCATCAACGACTGGTATGACGGCACCAACCCGGCCATTCGCGGGCTCAACGAGACCCTGAACGAACTGGCCGAGCGCAACGTAGACCCCGAACTGCCGGATATCAGCCAGTCCCTGAGCCTGCTGAAGGAGCGGTTGGCGGGGCGCCTGGCCACAGGCGACAACGATGCCGACAGCAAGGCGGCCAACGGGGGCGATGAGTCATGATCCGCGTATTGCTGATCCTGCTGCTTGCCCTTCTGGTGGGCACCGGGCTTTCCCTGGGGTTGACCTACGATCTCGGCTATATCCGCATCAGCCTGGGCAACTACCTGATTGAAACCAATTTCTGGGTCGGGTTGGGGCTGATTCTGGTGATCATCCTGCTGACCGTCACCCTCATCAACACGGTGCGCCGCTTCCGCCACGGCACCGGTGTGATGGCTGGTTGGATTGCCCGCGGTAATGAGCGCCGGGCCCGGCGCCGGACCACACGAGGCCTCCTGGCTCTGGCCGAAGGCAACTGGCCCCGCGCCCGTAAGCTACTGTCCAGCTCTGCAAGCCATGCCGACACCCCCCTGATCAACTATCTTGCGGCGGCCCAGGCCGCGTTCGAGTCCTGCGACCATGAAGCGGTCGATGAACTGCTGCGCAAGGCCTTTGAAAGCACTCCTGGCTCCAGCATGGCAGTGGGGTTGACCCAGGCCCAGCTGCAACTGGCCGGCAACCGGCCCGAGCAGGCTTTGGCGACCCTGCTGCGCCTACGCAAGGAATCTCCACATCACCCGTTTGTCCTCAAGCTGCTGAAGAACGCCTATCTGCGTCTGGAGGACTGGCGCGAGCTGTCCCGTCTTATTCCGGAACTGCGCAAGCGCAGCGTGGTGCCAGAGAGCGAACTGAACGAACTGGAACGTCAGGTCTGGCAAAACCTGCTGGAACAGGCCGCAGAGGAATGCCAACGCAGCCGAAAGGAAAATCCCGAAGCCAGCCTGGAACCGCTGACTCGCCTGTGGGACGAGCTGCCGGGCTTTGTGCGCCGGGATGAGTACACCATCCGCGACTACGCCCGACTGCTGGCGGGACTGGGTGATGAGGCCCAGGCAGAAACGCTGCTGAGAAAGGTACTGCGTAATCACTGGAGCGATGAGCTAGTCAACCTGTATGGCCGGATTCAGGGCCAGGATCCGGAGGAACAGCTATTGATTGCAGAACAGTGGCTGAAACATCGCACCAACAACCCCGAGCTGTTGCTGGCACTGGGCCGGCTCAGCCTGCGTAATGAGCTGTGGGGAAAAGCACGGGAGTACTTTGAAACCAGTCTGAAATTACGCCGTAATCGTGAAACCCTCGCGGAGCTGAGCCGGCTGAATGCCCATATGGGCGAGGAAGAAGCCAGCATCAAGCTGCTGATGCAGGGGCTGGAAACCGACCATGGCCTGCCCGACCTCCCCATGCCCCGGGCCTGAGACTTCGCAGTCTTTGATTCAGACAAACAACAAGGGCCGGCAAATTGCCGGCCCTTGTTGATAGCGCCCACTGAAACTGTCAGCTGCGGGGAGCATACTCCAGAACATCCGAGAAAAAGGCCTGCTCCGGAAGGCCAGCCTCCACCAGCGCATCCATCAGGGTATACACCATGGTGGGCGAGCCACTGGCATGAACTTCCACGTCCTGCCAATCGAACCCTGAAGCCAGCACAGCTCTGACCAGTTGGTCGTGGTGACCGCCCCAGTCATTGTCTTCATCGTCTCCCACCACCGGCAAAAAGCTGAACGGCGCCCACTCCTCCTGCCACTGCTGTGCGAGAGAACGCAGGTACATGTCCTCGTGCTTGCGCACGCCCCAGAACAGTTTGACTGGCTTCTGGTAACGGGTTTCCCGCAGGTAATCCACCAGGCTTTTCATCTGGGCAAAACCGGTACCTGCCGCCACCAGCAGCAGAGGTTTGTCCGGCATACTGGCCAGGCAGGCCTTGCCATGGGGCAGTTCCACCGTCACATCCTGACCGGAAGTCAGCGCATCGATGACTTTCTGGGCCGAGACCCAGTCGGGCGAAGCCTGGATGTGCAGTTCGATCTGCTCTGCTGAGGGGCTGCTGGCAATCGAGAAATAGCAGGGGTCAGCTCCGGGCAGAATCACCGACAGATACTGCCCGGCATGGAAAGCCACATCCCTCCGCCGGGGTAGCTGCAAGGCCACCCGGTACACATCGTGACTGATGGAACGTACGTCGATTACCTTCGCCTGGTACTGGCGGGGCTGGTAATTTCCTGATGCCATAACGGCGGGTATCTCCAGTTCAAGGTCGGCGAGCGGCCGTGTCCGACACATCATCAGTGGCTCGTCAACCGCGATAGAATGTTGATTTCGGGTATTCAGCGCCCGACCTTTCAGCAACCGGGCCTCACAGATTTCGCACACGCCGTTTCGGCAGGCTGCCGGCACCCGTATTCCGGCTGCGGCCGCTGCAGACAACAGGTCTTCAGCCTGATCCGCACCGTAACCAAGCCCCGATGGCTGCAGGCGTATCCGAAACACTCTTTGCCCCCTGTCAGTCGGGGCGGGCACCGGGAATTTCAATCCCCAGGCTGTCCCAGATGTCATCCACCCGCTGTTTAACCTCGTCGGTCATGGCGATGGCAGTGCCCCACTCCCGGTCGGTCTCTCCGGGCCACTTGTTGGTGGCATCCATCCCCATCTTTGAGCCGAGCCCAGACACCGGCGAGGCAAAGTCCAGATAATCAATCGGGGTGTTTTCCACCAGGGTGGTGTCCCGGGCCGGATCCATCCGCGTAGTAATGGCCCAGATCACGTCTTCCCAGTTACGGGCATTGACGTCGTCATCGGTGACAATCACAAACTTGGTGTACATGAATTGCCGCAGGAATGACCATACCCCCATCATCACCCGCTTGGCATGGCCGGGATACTGCTTCTTCATGGTGACTACGGCAAGCCGGTAGGAACAGCCTTCCGGAGGCAGATAGAAATCGACAATTTCCGGAAACTGCTTCTGCAGGATTGGAATGAACACCTCGTTCAGCGCCACTCCGAGAATCGCCGGCTCGTCCGGTGGCCGGCCAGTGTAGGTGCTGTGATAGATCGGATCCCGGCGGTGGGTAATGCGCTCCACGGTAAACACCGGGAACTGATCCACTTCGTTGTAATACCCGGTGTGATCACCAAACGGCCCTTCCGGCGCCATATCGTCCGGGTAGATAAAGCCTTCCAGTACAATCTCGGCACTGGCCGGTACCTGAAGATCGCTCAGGCCCGCACTCACCAGTTCCGTTCGACTCCCTCGCAGCAATCCTGCAAAAGCATATTCAGACAGCGTATCCGGCACCGGGGTAACGGCACCCAGAATGGTGGCCGGATCAGCACCCAGTGCGACCGCAACCGGATAGGGCTTGTCCGGGTTGGCCTTACGAAACTCCTGGTAATCCAGGGCGCCCCCCCGATGGCTGAGCCAGCGCATAATCAGACGGTTACGACCAATCACCTGCTGCCGGTAGATACCCAGGTTCTGACGTTCCTTGTTGGGGCCACGGGTAATCACCAGCGGCCAGGTCACCAGAGGACCGGCGTCACCCGGCCAGCAGTGCTGGACCGGTATCTGGTACAGATCCACCTTGTCTTTTTCAATCACTACATCCTGGCAGGGTGCCGAGCGCAACACCTTGGGGCTCATGCGCATGACCTGCCGGAATAATGGCAGTTTTTCAATGGCGTCCTTGAAGCCCTTGGGGGGGTCCGGTTCTTTCAGAAACGCCAGCAGCTTGCCAATCTCCCGCAACGCAGCCACATCGTCCTGCCCCATGCCCAGTGCCACCCGTTTCGGTGTTCCGAACAGGTTGGCCAACACCGGCATATCGTAGCCTTTCGGATTCTCGAACAACAACGCCGGACCACCGGCACGCAGGGTGCGGTCGCAGATTTCGGTCATTTCCAGGTGGGGGTCAACTTCGGCGGTAATGCGCTTGAGCTCACCCAGCTTTTCCAGCTGGCTGACAAAGTCCCGAAGGTCGTTGTATTTCATGGTGTGCTCCGTTTCTGGTCTACGGTACTACGGAGTTTTTTCTGGTCTGGATTCAGACCTGAGTTCAGGTATTGGCCTGAGCAGCTTGAATGCTGGGGAGGGAATCCGCCCCGACCACCCGGACATTCCATAAGAACGCCCGCCGGTCGGGAATCGGAGTCAGTATCACCGACGCTTCATGGACTGGAAGAACTCGTCGTTAGTCTTGGTGTCCTTGAGCTTGTCCAGCAGGAACTCGATGGCGGCGGTATCGTCGTCCATGGAGTGCAGCAATTTGCGCAGAATCCACACACGCTGGATGTCGGCTTCGGACATCAACAGGTCTTCGCGGCGAGTGCCGGAGCTACGAATGTTGATGGCCGGGTACACCCGTTTCTCCGCAATCCGTCGGTCCAGATGCACCTCCATGTTACCGGTGCCCTTGAACTCCTCGTAGATCACTTCGTCCATTTTGGAACCGGTGTTCACCAGCGCCGTGGCGAGAATGGTCAGGCTTCCGCCTTCTTCCACGTTACGGGCAGCACCAAAGAAACGCTTGGGCTTTTCCAGGGCGTGGGCATCAACACCACCGGTCAACACCTTACCGGAGGAAGGAATGACCGTATTGTAGGCACGGGCCAGACGGGTTATGGAGTCCAGCAGAATAACCACATCTTTCTTGTGCTCGACCAGGCGCTTGGCCTTTTCGATCACCATCTCGGCCACCTGCACGTGACGGGCCGGCGGCTCGTCAAAAGTGGAGGCGATGACTTCGCCGCGCACAGTGCGCTGCATCTCGGTCACTTCCTCTGGCCGCTCGTCAATCAGCAGAACCATTACATGGCACTCTGGATTGTTACGGGTGATGGACTGGGCAATGCTCTGCATCAGCAGCGTCTTACCGGCCTTGGGCGGGGATACGATCAGGCCTCGCTGCCCCTTACCAATGGGCGCCACCAGGTCCAGAACCCGTGAGGAGAGATCCTCAGTGCTGCCGTTACCAGCTTCAAGCGTCAGACGCTCATCCGGGAACAGCGGCGTCAGGTTCTCGAACAGAATCTTGTTGCGGGCGTTATCCGGCTTGTCAAAGTTGATCTCGTTGACTTTCAGCAGGGCAAAATAACGTTCGCCGTCTTTCGGAGGACGGATCTTGCCCGCGATGGTGTCGCCGGTACGCAGGTTGAACCGACGAATCTGGCTGGGGGAAACGTAAATATCGTCCGGCCCGGCCAGGTATGAGGCATCGGCGGAGCGGAGGAAGCCGAAACCATCCTGCAGAATCTCCAGTACACCGTCACCGTAAATGTCTTCGCCGCTTTTGGCGTGTTTTTTCAGGATGGTGAAGATCACATCCTGTTTGCGCGAACGAGCCAGGTTGTCGAGGCCCATTTCTTGCGCGATATCGAGCAATTCGGGCACGGATTTCTGCTTGAGTTCAGTAAGATTCATAGTTTGTTGGATTTTCAGGAATGGAAGTAAACGACTGTTGGAATGACAGGGGCGCCCCTGAACGTGTTGATCGAATCAAAAATGAAACAAAGGTGCTGGCAGATGGAGCAACCGGTGTAGATGGAAGCCGGATATTAAATGCCGAAGCCAGAGAGTGGGAACAACTGTTCGCCGGGCAACGGCATCATCGGCCACCTTTAGCGCGAATGTCAAGCCCCTGAATAAAATTAAGCCAGTTTTTGGCATGGGGTTCACTGGTTCTGGAGCTCCCTCTGATGGGTTACTCCCTTCCCAACCACGCAGCAGATCAGGATACTGAGCCTATGATTGATGACAGACTTCCGGAGCCTACCCCATGAGCAGTGATCGCACCAGCGAACTGAAGCCCCTGAACATCGCCCTTCTGACCGTCTCGGACACCCGAGGCCCGGATGAAGACACGTCTGGCCAGTTTCTCGAGGACAGCGTTGTCGAGGCCGGTCACCGGCTTGTGGCCCGCCGCATCCTGCCGGATGACATCTACCTGGTCCGGGCCCTGATGTCACAATGGATTGCCGATCCGGAGATTCACGCCGTCATCATTACCGGCGGCACCGGCTTCCACGAACGTGACAGTACGCCGGAGGCGGTAGCGCCCCTGCTGGATAAAACCATCGACGGATTTGGTGAGGAGTTCCGGCGACTGTCCGCGTCTGAAATCGGCACCTCCACCATCCAGTCCCGGGCCTTTGGCGGCCTGGCCAACCATACGGTTATTTTCTGCCTGCCCGGCTCAACCGGGGCTTGCCGAACCGGCTGGAACGGCATTCTGGCAACCCAGCTGGACAGTCGCCATGGCCCCTGTAATTTCTCTGCTCTGGCCCTGCGCAAGCCGGACCGCCCCTACCAGCGGGTTCAGGAAGTGATTGGCCAGCGTGCCGAGCGATAAACAGGAGGACACATGGTGGCTAACGATCTGACATCGGTTGACGATGCACTGCAACATATTCTTGACCGGGCGCCGGCCATCACCCGAACCGAAGCCGTTGCCTTAACGGACAGCCTCGGCCGGGTTCTGGCGGAGAACCAGTATGTTCCCGCGGATGTGCCGCCAGCGGATAACAGCGCCGTGGACGGCTATGCGGTATGTCTGGCCGATGTCGCCGCCGGCAAACCGATGTCCGTATCCGCCAGAATCCCGGCCGGCGTTGCCCCCGGAACACTGGCACCCGGCACAGCGGCACGGATTTTTACCGGCTCCGAGATTCCCGAAGGGGCCGATGCGGTCGTGATGCAGGAACGGGTGGAACGCACCGACGACATGATTCTGATCCAGGCCGAGGTTTCAGAGGGCCAGAACATTCGCAGGCAGGGCCAGGATCTTGCCCGGGGCGATCTGGCGCTGGCGAAGGGCAAGCGCATTCGCCCCCAGGAAATGGGCCTGCTGGCCTCCATGGGAATCAGCCAGGTTCCGGTCATGGGCCGGCTAAGAGTCGCGGTATTGACCACCGGTGATGAACTGGTGGAGCCGGGCCAGCCACTTGATTCTGGCCAGATATACAACACCAACCGATTTACCCTCATGGGCCTGTTGGCCGAGGCTGGCTGCGAGCTGGTTCTGTGCGAAACCCTTGAAGATACCCGGGAAGCCACCCGCAGCACGCTCGAGTCTGCTGCTGCCAAGGCCGACCTGATCATCACCAGCGGCGGCGTATCGGTCGGTGAGGAGGACCACGTTCGCGCGGTACTGGAGAAATCCGGCAAGCTGTCACTTTGGCGCATGGCAATCAAGCCCGGCAAACCACTGGCGTTTGGCGAAGTGGCAGGCATACCGGTACTCGGTTTGCCGGGCAATCCGGCAGCGGTCCTGGTCACTTTTCTGGTGGTGGCGATGCCTTACATTCGCAAACGCCAGGGCCGGCAGGACCTCCTTCCCGTGGGCGAATCTCTGCCCGCTGGGTTTGACGTAACCTCCACATCTGTCCGCCGCGAGTTTGTACGGGCCCGGAAGCAGGGTTCAGCAGCGGGTCTGGAGGTTGTCGCCTACCCCAACCAGAGCTCCGGCGTCCTGAGTTCCGCCTGCTGGGGCGACGGCCTGGCTGTGGTGCCGGAACACACGGCCATCCGCGCCGGCGATTTGATTACATACTATCCGTTCACCGAATTACTGAGTTAACGATGACAGAACCAACACTGACCGTGCGTTTTTTCGCCCGACTAAGAGAAGAGCTGGGTACCGAAAGCCTGACCCTGCCGGCATCAGAGCACCAGACGGTCGCGGACCTGCTTACCCACCTGGCCAGCCGGGGCGGTGCCTGGGCCCAGCTGACCGGTGGCCAACCGGTGATGGCGGCCATCAATCAGTCCATGGCGAAGCCGTCCAGCCCGGTACAGCCAGGGGATGAGGTAGCCTTTTTCCCACCGGTCACCGGAGGTTGAGATGATTTCAATCCAGACCGACGATTTCGATGCGGGTGCAGAATATGAGGCGCTTCGCGGGACCGGACCGGGCACCGGGGCCATTGTGACCTTCTCGGGTCTGGTGAGGGATTCCGGGGATCTGTCCGGGGTGACGGGGCTGTTTCTCGAGCATTATCCGGGAATGACCGAGCAGGTGATTCAGGGGCTGATTGATGAGGCGGGCCGGCGCTGGGATGTGCAGCGGGCCCGGGTGATTCACCGGGTCGGGCAGTTGGCGCTGGCGGACCAGATTGTGTTTGTAGGGGTGTGCGGTGCCCACCGGGGCGATGCGTTTGCGGCCTGTGAGTTCATTATGGACGCGTTGAAAACGTCGGCGCCATTCTGGAAGAAGGAGATTACCCGCGAGGGTGAACATTGGGTGGAGCAGAAAGAGGCTGATGTTGCCCGGAGTCGGAACTGGGAGTGAGACGCTTATTGGAGTTTGCCGCCCGGCCGCTGGCCTAGTGGGACCTCCGAAAACCGCTGTGAATACGTCCCTGTACGCTTGCTCTCCGCCATCCATGGCTCCGAGCATTTTCGGAGATCCCACCAGACCAGCACCCTACATATGCAGTCAGCTGATCCAGCCGAGATCATATTAGCGTTCCAACCCCCTAAAATCATTGCGATTCCTGAACACTTCGTCGGTTTCAGGACAATTAACCGCAACCGCCCCCACCGATTCGGCAAATCCCATCACCCGGCGGTTGTCCGAGGCCAGCCAGCGATCCAGTTCCACCATTACATTTACCGGATACACACCGTGCAACGGGTGCAGGCGGCCGTTATGTTCGGCAATAGCCGGGCGGTCGGGTTGGGTTTGCCAGGCGGTGACCAGGGCGCTAAGGGTTCCCGGGGTGATTCCCGGGGTATCACAGGGGCAGACCAGCACAGCTTCGGCACCCTGAGTTTCCGCGGCTTTCAGGCCCGTGAGCAGGCCCGCCAGAGGGCCCTGGTCGCGTAGTTCAGGAGGATCCTGCAGGATGCGGCCGGGCGCCAGGCGTTCGTATTCCGGCAGGGAGCGGTTGGCGCTGATAAAGACAGCCGGGGTGACGGTCTTCAGGGCCCTCAGCACCCATTCCGCCATGGCTTTGCCTTGCCAGGGTACGAGGCCTTTGTCCTGGCCGCCCATGCGGGTGCCTTTGCCGCCTGCCAGGAGCAGGCCGATGATTCTGTCTGGTCGGGTCATGGCATAAAAAAACCGCCCGTGAAGCGGTGTTCAGGGGCGGTTTCCTTCAACAGCGGATCAGAGGTTGCTGTCGAGGAAGGCGGCCAGCTGCGATTTGGACAGCGCGCCTACTTTGGTGGCATCCACGTTGCCGTTCTTGAACAGCATCAGGGTCGGGATACCACGGATGTTGAACTTGGGCGGGGTCTGTTCGTTTTCGTCGATGTTGAGTTTGCAGACCTTAAGCTTGCCGTCGTATTCGTCAGCGATTTCTTCCAGAACCGGAGCAATCATTTTGCACGGGCCACACCACTCGGCCCAGTAGTCTACCAGTACCGGAACGTCGGACTTCAGTACATCCTGCTCGAAGGAAGCGTCGGTGACATTAACGATATTTCCGCTCATTACCTTTTCCTGATTCAGGCGCTCCGGGGCTTGGATTCCGGCCCTTCGGGAGTCGCTGTTGACTGTAGTGGACGGTGTTCTCTTTACGGACCGGCCGCCCACCCGGATTAAGACAGACTATTACTTTACGCGATTGCCGGCCCTGATGTGAAGCCGGTTGTATCTACCCTCGGGTTGATCCGTGTCAGTAATGTCCGCAGCGAGTTACTGACACGGCCGGGAAGTTTCACTTATAGTACGGCCAAGTTCATATCACACAGGACGCCTATCAACGTGACGGCCGCATCCCCTGCCGAGAAGCCTGAAACCTCCCCGGACATGCTGGCAGCCATCGATATGGGCTCCAACAGTTTTCATATGGTCGTCGCCCGTCTGGTGCATGGCGAAATCCGCACGGTTGAGAAGATGGGCGAGAAAGTCCAGCTTGGCGCGGGGCTGGATCAGTACAATCGGCTGACCGAAGAAACCCAGCAGCGGGCCCTCGAATGTCTGAGCCGGTTTGCCCAGCGCCTTCAGGGCATGCCCCGGGAAGCCGTCCAGATCGTCGGCACCAATGCCCTCCGGGTCGCCCGCAATGCTCACGATTTCATTGCCCGTGCCGAGGAGGTGCTGGGTTATCCGGTAGAGATCATCGCCGGGCGTGAGGAAGCGCGGTTAATCTATCTCGGTGTCTCCCATACCCTGTCAGACGATTCCGGTCGGCGGCTGGTGATTGATATTGGCGGCGGCAGCACGGAATTCATCATCGGACAGCGTTTCGAACCCCAGGAGCTGGAAAGTCTGCACATGGGGTGCGTCTCGTTCCGCAACCGCTACTTTCCCGATGGCAAGATTACCCGGCGCCAGATGGACAAGGCCATTACCCACGCCGAGCAGGAACTGCTGAATATCCGTCAGCACTATCGTTCAGTGGGGTGGCAGAGCGCGGTGGGCTCTTCCGGCTCGATCAAGGCGATTGCCAACGTGCTGGCAACCCTGAAGATTACCGACGGCTCCATTAACCGCGACGGCATGGAAGAGCTGCGCAAGCGCCTGGTGAGCATGGGCAAGGTGGAGAAACTGGCCGAACTGGGGGTAAGGGAAGATCGCCAGAGCATTTTCCCCGCCGGCTTTGCCATTCTGATGGCCGCGTTCCGTTCACTCGACATCCAGACCATGACCTTTGCCGACGGCGCCCTGCGTGAAGGCCTGCTGTACGACATTGTCGGACGCATCCAGCACGAGGACGTTCGTGAACGCACGATTGCGGCGCTGCAGGAGCGTTACCACGTAGACCAGGCTCACGGCGCAGCGGTCGAGAACACCGCGATTGCCGCCTGGGAACAGGTGGCGGGGCAATGGGGCCTGCGCACCGCCGCCGATGAAGACGTGCTGCGCTGGGCCTGCCGGCTGCACGAGATCGGCCTGACCATTTCCCACAGCCAATACCACAAGCACGGCGCCTACCTGTTGCGTTATTCCGATTTACCCGGCTTCAGTCAGCCGTTCCAGAAGGATCTGGCCACTCTGGTCCGGGGCCATCGCCGGAAGTTCTCGTCGGCGGTTTTCGAGGGTATCGAGCCCGAGGACAAACCCCGCCTGACCTACCTTTGCGTGCTGGTGCGACTGGCGGTGCTGATCCAACACCCACGCAACCTGGAAGCCCCCCCCGCCTTCACCCTTCACGGCCACGATAACCGCCTGGTAGTCGAGTTCCCCGAGGGCTGGCTGGACAACCGCCCGCTGACCCTCGCAGACCTGGAGAACGAACGGGACTATCTGGCACGCCAGGACTTTACCCTGGAGATCTCGGGCCGGTAACACTGGCCGGCCTCAGCCAGCCAGTTCCGCCTCCAGGCTCTCCACAGTTTCGCTCACCTCCAGCCACTCGGCTTCAATGCCTTCCAGCTCGCGCTTGAGCTCTGCCTGCTCCGCCAGCAGTCCCTTGAGCCGAACCTTTTGCTGGTCATCGTAAAGACCTGGGTCGGCAAGATTCTGCTCCACGGTGGCCAGCTGTTGCTGCAACTGTTCCATACGGGCCTCAAGCGTTCCCTGTTTTTTCCGCCACGGGCTGAGTTTCTGTCGCAGTTCAGCTTCCTGGCGCTTGCGGGCCTTGCGTTCGTCCGCCGTCAGGGTCGCGGCTCCGGCGATATTGGCTGATTTTTCCTGACCCTCGGCCACTTCACGTCGGGGCGGCGATTCCTCATCCTTTCGGCGATCCGCCAGCCAGCGTTCGTAATCCTCCAGGTCGCCCTCGTACTCGCCAACAGCGCCGTCGCATACCAGCCAGAATTCATCCACCGTGTTGCGCAGCAAGTGGCGGTCGTGGGATACCACCACGATGGCGCCATCGAAGTTCTGGAGCGCCATGGTCAGGGCCTGTCGCATTTCCAGGTCCAGATGGTTCGTGGGCTCATCCAGCAGCAGCAGATTGGGTTTCTGCCAGGCGATAACGGCAAGCGCAACCCGGGCCTTCTCACCGCCCGAAAACGAGCGAATGGGCGCAAGTGCTTCGTCGCCGTGAAAATCGAAGCCGCCCAGGAAGTCCCGGACTTTCTGCTCCGATGCGGTTGGCGCCAGACGCTGCAGATGCAGGAACGGGCTGGCGTCGAGATCCAGGGACTCCAGCTGATGCTGGGCGAAATAGCCGATGGCCAGATGTTCGCCACAGGTGCGCTCACCACTGAGCAGGGTTCCGGTGCCGCGAAGGGCATCCATAAAGGTGGACTTACCGGCCCCGTTCGGCCCCAGCAAACCAACCCGGGTGCCGGGCAACAGGGTGACATTGATGTTCTTCAGAATGGGCACATCCCCATGGCCCGCGACCCCGTGGCGAATGGACAGCAATGGATTGGAGACCTTGTCCGCGACCGGGAACTCGAAACTGAAGGGTGAGTCCACGTGCGCCGGCGCAATCTTTTCCATCCGTTCCAGTGCCTTGACGCGGCTCTGGGCCTGCCGGGCTTTGGTGGCTTTGGCCTTGAAGCGATCAATAAAGCGCTGGATTTCGGCAATTCTGGCTTGCTGGCGTTCGAAACTGGCCTGCTGCTGGGCCAGTCGCTCGGCGCGCTGACGCTCGAAGGCTGAGTAATTTCCCGTATACAGCACCAATTGCTTCTGATCGAAATGCACCAGATGAGTAGCCACCCGGTCCATGAAGTCCCGGTCGTGAGAAATAAACAGCAAGGTACCCGGATACTTTCTGAGCCAGTTCTCCAGCCACAGACAAGCATCCAGGTCCAGGTGGTTGGTGGGCTCATCCAGCAACAGCAGATCGGATGGACGCATCAGTGCCTGGGCCAGGTTCAGTCGAATACGCCAGCCACCGGAAAATGCCGAAACCGGGCGCTCGGCATCGCTGTCGGCGAAGCCCAGGCCCCTGAGCAGAGTCTCGGCCCGACGCGGTGCGGACCAGGCTTCGTGAATATCCAGCTCCCCGTGCAGGCGGGCAATGGCATGGTCGTCACCACCCGCTTCCGCTTCGGCCAGCGCCCGCTCCATTCGCCGCAACTCGGTGTCGCCATCCAGCACAAAATCCCGGGCGGATCTGGACGAAGCCGCGACTTCCTGAGCCATATGGGCAATCCGGCAGCCACCGGGCAACGCCACGCTGCCTTGCTCGGGTGCAAGCTGCCCCAGCAAGAGCTGGAAAAGACTGGATTTGCCGGCACCATTGGCACCAACAATGGCAACGCGCTGCCCCGGTTGCACGGTCAGGTTCACGTTTTCTAGCAACCAGACGCCGCCCCGTTGTAAACTGAGATCGGTTATCGTTAACATAGATTTAATCTATCCATGGATTACTGCCAGGGAAGCGCCATCATGACCGTTCAACAAGCGGAGCCGCTGGAACTTCCAGAACACATGGAACCAGACAATCCGTTATGGCGTTATGCCCTCGCTCAATGGCAGGATCCGCAAGTGGCTGAGGCCTGTCTTGAGCTGCAGTCCGAGGGATGGAGCGTAAGCCGCATCCTCTGTGCCGGCTGGCTCGCCACGCACGGTCAGTCGTTCTCTGGCGTTGAGGACGCTAAGGTAACAGAGTGGCGAAGCCGTGTAACCGGTTGCCTTCGCTCCGCCCGCAAGTCTGTTCCCCGGGCCAATGATCGTGGCCGGGAGCTACGGGACACTCTGGCCAGGGCAGAGCTGCTGGCCGAACAGCTGGAGCTGGCTCTGGCCTGGCAAACGTTGAAAGAATCCGAACCGGAGCGCGGAAACATGCAGGAATCAGGCACCATCATCGGGCAGAATCTTGTCGCTGCCGCGCCGTCCCGTGACGTACCCGTGCGGGTAAAACCTCACCTTGAACTTCTGGCCCGCCGGCTTGCTGGCCAGACCACCAGAGGCGGCCCATCATGTTCATGAAATGGCTGATCCGGCTTTCATTTCCGGCGCTCGGCCTTTTGCTGCTGCTGATTTTCTTCGGCCTGGGCGATCCTGACCAAGTTTCCGAACCGGAGAATACCCAGCAGGCGACGACGATTCCCTCATTCGAGGGGTTGCTGCCATCGCCAATCCCCACCGAGGGCCCGGACATCGTGTTCAAATGGCAGGACACCGATGGCAACTGGCACTATGCCGATCAGCCCCCGGCCCAGGGCCCCTGGAATGCCTTGGCCATTGAGCGCCCAGACCCCGTGCCCCGGAAGCCGCAGACCATCAGCCCGGAAGATGACTGGCAGTCCCCCTACCAGGCCCCCTATTCGCTCAATGGCTCACCCGCCAGCGGTTCCTGACGCGGGTTGCGCATTGCCGCGAAATGAGTCTCTGATTAACACATGTTCAGTGGCATCCCGCTGCTGAACCCGTTACCTTGTTCACTTTCAGAATCCAGGGTCAGAGAGCCCAGAAACACGTGAAAAGGATGAAATGATGAAGAAAACGCTTTTGGCTATCGCCGTTACCGGCCTGATTGCCGGTTGCTCAACAGCCCAGGAGCCGGCAAACGACCCGGCCCTTGAAACCACGCCCGAGAAAGTCAGCTATGGCATGGGATTGGTGCTGGGTGAGCGCATGAGCAACGACTTGCCGGATCTCCAGATGGACCAGTTCCTTCAGGGCATCCAGCATGGCCATGCCGGTGATGAAGACAGCAAGCGACTGACCCGCGAGCAGATCCAGGAAGCGCTGATGGCCTACCAGCAGGAGCTCCAGCAAAAGCAGGAGCAGCAACTGGAAGAACTGGCTCAGAAGAACAAGGATGCCGGCGAGGCTTTCCTGGCTGAAAACGCCGAGCGTGAAGGCGTTGAGACCACAGAGTCCGGTCTCCAGTACGAAGTGATTGAAGAAGGTAACGGTGAGCGCCCAACCGCCGAGGATCAGGTGGAAGTCCACTACACCGGCGAACTGATCAACGGTGAGGTGTTCGACAGCTCCCGTGAGCGCGGGCAAACCGTGACCTTTGGCCTGAACCAGGTGATTCCTGGGTGGACAGAAGGTCTGCAGCTGATGAGCGAAGGTGCTCGGTACAAGCTTTATATCCCGTCTGACCTGGCCTACGGCCCGGGCGGAAACCAGGCTATTGGCCCTAACGAGACCCTGGTATTCGATGTCGAGCTGATCGCCGTGAATCCGTGGCAGGACGACGCCGGTTCAGACGAATAAGCTCTGGCCAGCACTCCGGCAGGCAATAAAAAACCGGCACCATTTCTGGGGCCGGTTTTTTATTGCGGGTAATGCGGTTCCGGGTAGAGGCAATCAGGCCGAAGCCACCTTGCCCGCATGGGCGTTATGCAGATTCTCAATCAGGAAATCTTCCATCTCGAAGCGTGACTCCAGCACTTCTCCAAGCCGTGACAACTCGTTGAACAATTCCTTGACGTCGACCTCGGACAGCTCCCGGCCATCCAGACGATCATTGAAGTTCAATGCCACTTCCGTGGTCTGCTCGATCCGGGGATAGAGCTTTGCTGCCAGTTCGAGACCGCCATCGTTGAACTCACGGGCCTCCTGAATCAGCTGTTCGTAGACTTCAAAGTGGCCGGCCGAAACATAATCCACCAGCACTTCGCACAGGCGGACGAATTTTTCGCGGAGGGCATCGGTCTGGGAAAAATCACTTTCTCCAGACAACTCGCAATACTGAACCAGAAGCTCCTGGCGCTCCTTCAGCCAGCGATCAATCAGCTCGCTGACACCACCCCAACGCTCCCTGGCATTCCGGCAATTCTCCAACATGACGCCTGTCTCCCCTCGGTCAATCCGCCCGTTCTCTGGATCTAGTCTTGATAATTATTATGTGGCATTCAAGTTACCCCATGGTCATGGTCAGCCGCAACTGTTTCAGCTCTGCAACCAGTCCCGGGGAGAATAGCGTCGCAGCATCACAAACAGCCCCAGTACAATCAGCAGGCTAAAAAAGACCGCGGTCCATCCGGGGATACTCAAACCGAGAAAACGCCAGACCACTTCGGCGCAATCACCCGTGCCTTTCAAAGCGGTTTGCAGCACTTCAAACCAGGGTAGTACCTCGAGCATGTAATCAACCGAGGGACCACAGGCAGGCACCTGGTCCGCCGGCAGACTCTGTAACCATAGCTGACGCCCCGCCACCGCCAGACCAGCGCCGGCGGCAACAATCAGTAACAGCCCGTAGACCCGGTTGCCGAACCCGCGGGGTCCGTGCAGAAACGCCAACAGACTCACCAGCCCTGCACCCATAAATCCGAAACGCTGCAACCAGCACAACGGGCATGGCTCCAGACCCATCACGTGCTCCATGTAAAAGGCCACCGCCAGCAACCCGGCGCACACCAGAAATACCAACCCGAATATCCATCTGCTTGTCAAAACGCTACCCCGGAATCATGATGTGGACTGCACAAGCTTCCATGGCCTGATATTCTCAGAGAAAAACCAGCGTGCCATGAAACACTGAACCAATCCTAACCCATGACTAACGCCAAGCCTATGACCATTCTCAGAAAACTGACGCCGGCCCTGTTACTGACCCTGTGCGCACTGATGCCTTCCCTGCCCACCATGGCCGAGGAAGCTGATGAAGAAACCGAAGTGAAGGGGGTAACCGACTATATCGCCATGGAACCGGCATTCGTCACCCATGTCGGCAAACCGGATGCGAAAGTGGCCTATCTCAAAGCCTCCGTAACCATTCGGGCCTCCCGCGAAACCACCCGGCCGGCGGTAGAAGCGCACATGCCCAGGTTACGGCACGAACTGGTGATGCTGTTTGGTGAGCAGACGGATCTTGACCAATTGTCTTCCATGGACGGCCAGCAGGCGCTGCGGGAAGAAGCAACCAAACGGATAAACGGAGTGCTGGAGGAGCAGCAAACCGGTGAGACCATTACCGGAGTGCTGTTTACCGAGTTTGTGGTTCAGCGCTAGTTGCGGCGTCCACCGGGCGGTGGCACCGGATCAGGCGATGCGTGAGAACAGATCATCATCCTGTTGCGGGCGCTGTTTCCGGGCCTGACCGGCATCATCCCAACCGGCTTCCCAGGCGGCAATAATGACCTCACCACGGTATGGACAGCGGGTTTTGTCCATGCCCATCTCTCCGGCCATGTATCCCTGCCGGTAGGCCTTGTTCAATGCTTCTACATCCCAGCCGAGCTTGATATCCGTTGCCATGGGCCACCTCCTTACCTGATGTAATAGAAAGTAACAGCAGGTAACAGATCCAGCAAACCGGACAGCCGGTTCTGTGCGTCACGTCCCTTTCCGGACGTGACGCAAGCGGCGTCAGGATTTCAGGTAGGCCTCCAGAAACTCCGGAAATGGCTGACTGTCCGCAGCTTCCTGCTCTTTCTGCTCGACCAGGGACTGCGCACTCATGGCACGGAAGTCCGCCAGCACCTCCGGTGCCAGTGGCTCCGAATTCAGGGTTTGCTGGTGTTCACGGGATATCGCCTGCACCCAGTCGCGATGGCCCAGGCCTGACTGCCCCATGGCCTCAAGCACTCGAGCGGAAGGCACCGCCCAATCATTGCCCTCGAGTTTCGACCGTTGAGCCGCCAGCGCCGACCTGTAGGTATCGCTATGATTCCAGCCATCCAGCAGCTCTGCCAGGGGCTGCAAGCGCTCCAGCCATTCAACGGCGGCCTCGCCCACAGGCACACGCTGTCCACCCCGGCACAGACTGAGTGAATGCAGGCGACCGCTGGCGACGACGTCCTTGTAATTGTCATCAAGCCGTTCGCACTCATCGTCTTCAATACGGGGAGAATCGGTGAGCAGGCAATCCAGCAGGAACAGGTCGAGGAAATCGATCTGCTCGCGGTTCACGCCCACCGGCGAGAACGGATCCAGGTCCAGACAACGCACCTCAATGTATTCCACACCCCGGGCATCCAGAGCCTGGATCGGCTTTTCACCCCGCTCGGTGGTGCGCTTGGGACGTACCGCGCTGTAGTACTCGTTCTCAATCTGAAGCACATTGGTATTGATCTGGACAAACTCGCCATTGCGCCGGGTGCCAATGGCTTCATACGCTGGCCAGTTGGTGTGGATGGCGCGATCCAGTGTCCGGGTATAAGTGCTCAGCTCATTGAAGCAGATATTCAGCGAGGCCTGGGCATTGTTGTGGTAACCCAGATCCCCCATGCGCAAAGACGTGGCGTGCTGGCCAAACCAGGTGCGATCATCGAACCGTGCCAGGTCGTGCCGGACGCCGGCCACAAAACTGGCATCCAGTGCCGGCGAGGCGCCAAACAGCAGCATCAGCAACCAGCTGCGGCGGCGGAAATTCCGGATCAGCCAGAAGTACTGGTCTGATTTGAAATCCCTGAGGCTATCCTTGTTGCCCACCAGTTCCTGCCATTTGCGCCAGAAACTGTCCGGCAGGGAAAGATTGTAATGGGCGCCGGCAATACTCTGCATAATCCGGCCATAACGCACCGCCAGACCCTGACGATACACATGCTTGAGCCGGCCAGTGTTGGAGCTGCCGTACTCGGCAATGGGAATGCTGGCATCGCCGTCAATCTCGCAGGGCATGCTCGCGGCCCAGAACACTTCGTTATCCAGGTTCTGCTGGACGAACCGATGTATATCCCGCAACGAGGCCAGCATAGCTTCAGTATTGTCGAAGACCGGCGTGATCAGTTCCAGCAGGGCTTCCGAGTAGTCGGTCGTGATACGGGGGTGGGTCAGTGCGGAGCCCAGGGCTTCCGGATGTGGTGTCTGGGCAATGAAGCCATTGGCATCGACGCGCAGGCCTTCCTTTTCGACCCCTTTGAGGAAACCGTCCCAGTCACTGGCGGCAAACTGTTGGAACAGGGAGTGGCGGGATTGTGCCATGTTGAGCTCCTGTTGCAGCCGTTACGCCCTTGTGAGACGTAACGGCTGTGAATCAGTGGAAGGGGTTAACGGCCGTTCTTACGGGCAGAGGCCATAGCCTGGGCCAGAGCGCCAGCCATGGCACCTTGAGGTGCGCCCTGGCCGGCCTGAGGTTTGCGCCCTGCACTGCGGCCAGAGTTCCGGTCTGCGCCCCGGGCTGGCTTGTTGTCCGCCCCCGGCTGGTCATCCATACGCATGGACAGGCCAATCCGCTTACGGGGAATGTCCACTTCCATCACTTTGACCTTGACGATGTCACCGGCCTTGACCACTTCTCTCGGATCTTTCACGAAAGTATGGGACAAGGCCGAGATGTGCACCAGGCCATCCTGGTGAACGCCGATATCCACAAAGGCACCGAAGTTGGTGACGTTGGTTACCGAGCCCTCCAGCACCATACCGGGTTTGAGGTCGTTGAGGGTTTCCACCCCTTCCTCGAAATGGGCAAAGCGGAATTCCGGTCGCGGGTCCCGGCCCGGTTTTTCCAGCTCGGAGATAATGTCCTTGATGGTGGGCAGGCCGAACTGCTCGGTTACGTAGTCCTGTGGGTTAAGACTGCGCAGGAACGCGGAATCGCCAAGGATATCCTCCACCCTCTTGCCATTTCGCTCAGCAATGGCCTCAACCACACCGTAGGCTTCCGGATGCACGGATGACCGGTCCAGAGGGTTTTCGCCCCCGGCGATACGCAGGAAGCCCGCAGCCTGTTCAAAGGTGCGATCACCCAGTCGAGACACCTTCAGCAGCTGTTTGCGACTGGTGAACTTGCCGTTCTGGTTCCGGAAATCCACGATGTTCTGGGCAATGCTCGGATTCAGGCCAGACACCCGCGTAAGCAGTGGCACCGAGGCGGTGTTCAGATCCACGCCCACGCCGTTTACACAGTCCTCAACGACCGCATCCAGGCTACGGGACAGCTGCACCTGGGACACATCGTGCTGGTACTGCCCCACGCCGATAGACTTGGGCTCGATTTTCACCAGCTCGGCCAGTGGATCCTGCAAACGACGGGCAATGGACACCGCACCACGGATGGTGACATCCAGATCCGGCAGTTCCCGGGAGGCAAATTCCGAGGCGGAATAGATCGACGCCCCGGACTCATTCACCACAATACGGGCCAGCTTCAATTCGGGGTAACGTTTGCAGAGGTCGCCCACCAGTTTCTCGGTTTCCCGGGAGGCGGTGCCGTTACCGATGGCCACCAGTTCGATTTTGTATTTCTGACACCAGGCTGCCATCTGGGCAATGGACTGATCCCATTTATTCTGGGGCGCATGGGGGAAAATGGCGCCGTGATCCACCACCTGGCCGGTACCGTCGATTACCGCCACCTTGACCCCGGTACGCAGGCCGGGATCGAGCCCCAGCGTTGGCCGCGGACCGGCCGGAGCGAGCAGGAGCAGATCTTTCAGGTTGGCAGCAAAAACGTTGATGGCTTCGGTTTCAGCCGCTTCACGCACCTGGGCGATCAGATCGGTTTCAATCTGTGTCGACAACTTCACGCGCCAGGTCCAGCGCACCACATCCGACAACCATTTGTCGGCGGCCCGGCCGTTATCCCGAATGCGCCAGTGGGCGGCGATTCGCTGCTCGGCGGGATGGGGTTGACGGCGATCCTCCTCAGCATCGCCCATAACAATCGAATAGGCCAGAATGCCCTCATTGCGGCCCCGAAGAATGGCCAGCGCCCGGTGCGACGGAACCTTTCTCAGCGGTTCAACGTGGTCGAAGTAATCCCGGAACTTGGCGCCTTCATTTTCCTTGCCTTCTACCACAGTGACTTTCAGCTGGCCTTCCTGCCAGACGAAATCCCGCAGGGCGCCAAGCAATTCAGCATCTTCGGCAAAACGCTCCATCAGAATGTAGCGGGCACCGTCCAGAGCGGCTTTGATATCCTCAACGCCGGCTTCCGGGTTGAGGTAACCGGCAGCGACGGTTTCCGGATCCTGGGTGGGATCGTCGTAGAGGGTATCGGCCAGCGGCTCCAGACCTGCTTCCCGAGCAATCTGCGCCTTGGTGCGGCGCTTGGGCTTGTAGGGCAGGTAAAGATCTTCCAGGCGGTTCTTGGTGTCGGCAGCTTCGATGGAGGCCCGCAGCTCGTCGGTCAGCTTGCCCTGCTCCTCAATGCTGTTGAGGATGGTGCCCCGGCGGTCTTCCAGCTCACGCAGGTAGCGCAACCGCTCTTCCAGAGTCCGCAGCTGGCTGTCGTCCAGAGAACCCGTTACTTCTTTTCGGTAGCGTGCAATAAAGGGAACGGTAGCGCCTTCATCAAGAAGGGTAACGGTGGCATTAACCTGCTGTTCACGTACGCCGAGCTCTTCGGCAATGCGCCGGGAAATACTGTTCATGCTGCCTCGATCTGGTATCGCATTCGGAATTAATGCGCAAAGGTACAGCGGCTTACTTCTGCAGGCAAGCGGACTGGTTCTGGCGGTTCATGAATTGCACCAGATCGTTCCAGGGCATCGGGCGGGCGTAATAGTAGCCCTGGATTTCGTCACAGTGTTGCTGGCGCAGGAATTCCAGCTGGCCATCGGTTTCCACCCCTTCGGCCACCACGCTGATCTGCAGGCTGTGAGCCAGACTGATAATGGCCCGGATAATATGCTCGGCATCGGCAGACTGGCCCAGTTCCTGGACAAAGGACTTGTCGATCTTCACCAGCGAGATTGGCAGGTGCTGCAGATTGCTCAGGGAGGAAAAGCCGGTACCGAAATCGTCCAGTGCAAAACTGATGCCCAACTGATTGAGCTCCCGCAGGCAGCGCTGGGCGTATTCCGGGTCGTGCATCATGGCACTTTCGGTCAGCTCCAGTTCCAGCAGGCTGGTATCGACGTTGGCATTGAAAATGATACGGAAGATGGTTTCGGTCATCTTGCGATCGTGGAACTGCCGGAACGACAGGTTGACCGCAAACACCAGTCCGGGAAAGCCCAGCTCGGTGGACTCCTGCAAGCGCTTGCAGGCCTGCTCGATAACCCAGTAGCCGATGGGCACAATCAGACCACTGCGCTCGGCCACCGGGATAAACTCATCGGGGCCCACCAGGCCGCGCTCCGGGTGATTCCAGCGCAACAGACACTCGACCCCGCGCACCTCCTCGGTCGCTAGGTCAATCCGTGGCTGATAATACAGCTCCAGTTCCTTGCCCCGCAGGGCATTGCGAAGGTCGGCTTCGAGCCGGAGCTGATAGCCTGCGGAAATGTGCAGCTGCCGGTCGTAAAACCGGTAACTGGTACCCGGATCGCGTTTGGCTTCGAACATCGCACGGTTAGCCCGCCGGAGCAGTTCTTCCGGGCTGTCACCGGCCTCCGGATAGGTGGCCACGCCCAGGCTGGCGCTGACCACCACATTCTGGCCATCCACCATCACCGGCTCATCCAGCGCCGAGACCACCTTGCGAATGATCTGGGTGATATCCAGCGAGTCTTCCACTTTCTCGACGATGATGGCCAGTTCGTCACCACCGATGCGCATCAACGAGTCCACCCGTCGCAACGTCTGCCGGAGCCGCTCCGCCAGCCGAAGCATGAGCTGATCACTCTTCTGGTAACCAAAGGATTCGTTGATATTACGGAAATCA
This sequence comes from Marinobacter sp. MBR-105, assembly GCF_053628895.1. Taxonomy (NCBI): domain Bacteria; kingdom Pseudomonadati; phylum Pseudomonadota; class Gammaproteobacteria; order Pseudomonadales; family Marinobacteraceae; genus Marinobacter; species Marinobacter sp. MBR-105. Next base: position 150,813 of record NZ_JBRJHG010000009.1, read on the forward strand.
TCGATATTCAGGTGCAACAGAGCCAGGCGATGATTCGCCCGCTCAGCCCTCAGCACCGCCTGCTGCAACCGATCGAAGAACAGGTCCCGGTTGATGAAGCCGGTGGCCACTTCACGGCCAAGCTGGCCATTTGCCGACTGCGTGAGCTGGGAGCGGTACCACAGGCATTTAATGGAGCGCCGGAAATTCCAGGGATCTAACTCACGGCGGCTCAGATAGTCCGATGCACCATTTTCAACCAGGTACCGGGCTTTTTCTCCGCAGGATTCGGCGCTCATGGCCAGAATGGGTATGTCCTCACTGGATACCGACAGATATTGCAGAAACGACGCTTCCGAGCCGCCATGGAACACGCAGTCCCACACGATCACATCGAAGCTGGCGTTGGAAATAAGATCATCACAGTCCACCAGATCCGGGCACCAGGTGGCGTCACTGCAGATTTCGGAATCATCCGCGAGCATGGCGCTGAACCAGAGATAGTCGGCGTATTCCGGTGTCAGCACCAGAAGGCGCAAACAATCAGGCCTGGTGTCGGTGGGCAGTGTCATCTGGCGAGATCCATATATCGGTACAGAACAGCGTAGTCCATTACATAAAGAATAGCTGATAGATCGGCAAGGTACAGCATGCCGGCCTGGTGTAGAATAGCCAGACGCTAAAAACCCATGCCCCGTTCCCCTTTGGCACCAACACTGTGAACAAGCTCAATCCCAGACAACATGAAGCGGTACGCTACGCCGACGGCCCCCTGCTGGTGCTGGCCGGTGCCGGCAGCGGCAAAACCAGCGTGATTACCCGCAAGATTGCCTATCTGATTGAGGAACTGGGCATCCCGGGGCGACACATTGCCGCCGTCACCTTTACCAACAAAGCCGCCCGGGAGATGAAAGAGCGTGTGGGCCGCATTGTCGACCGGGGCAAAACCCGGGGCCTGATCGTATCAACATTTCACAATCTTGGCCTGAACATGATCCGGGAGGAGCACACCCACCTGGGCTACCACCCAGGCTTCTCCATTTTCGACGCCGAAGATGCCAAGGCGCTGCTGCAGGATCTGATGATGCGCGAAGCCAGCGCCGAGGCCGGCGACGAGCTGAACGATGTGCAGATGACCATCTCGTCCTGGAAAAACGCCATGCGCAGCCCTGCGGAGGCCTACAGCAAAGCGGCAGACGAGCGTGAGCAGCGCATTGCCATCGTTTACAAGCACTACAACGAATACCTGAAAGCCTACAACGCGGTGGATTTCGACGACCTGATTCTGCTGCCGGTGCAGCTGTTCCGGGACAACCCGGAAGTGCTTGCCAAGTGGCGCCGGAAAATCCGCTACATGCTGGTGGATGAGTACCAGGACACCAACGTGTGCCAGTACGAGCTCGTAAAACAGCTGGTGGCCGAGCGGGCGGCGTTTACCGTGGTGGGCGATGACGACCAGTCCATCTACGCCTGGCGCGGCGCCCGGCCGGAGAACCTGGCCCAGTTGAAAGATGACTTCCCGAGCCTGAAGATCGTCAAACTGGAGCAGAACTACCGCTCCACCAGCCGGATCCTGCGCTGCGCCAACACGGTGATCGCCAACAACCCCCACGTGTTCGAGAAGGCGCTGTGGAGTGACCACACCATTGGCGAGGAAATCCGCATCATCCGCTGCCGCAACGAAGATGCCGAAACCGAGCGGGTGGCCACCGAGATCCTCGATCAGAAGCTGAAAAACGGCCTCGACTTCAGGGATTTCGCAGTCCTTTACCGGGGCAACCATCAGGCACGGCTGCTGGAAATGAAACTGCAGGCCTACCAGATTCCCTACCGCATCTCCGGCGGCCAGTCGTTTTTCTCCAAGAACGAGATCAAGGATGCGATGTCGTACCTGCGGCTGATGATCAACCCGGACGACGATGCGGCCTTCCTGCGGGTGGTGAACGTGCCGCGCCGGGAGATTGGCCCGCGCACCCTGGAACAGTTAAGTCACTATGCCCGGTCACGCAATGTCAGCCTGTTCAAGGCCCTGGGGGATATGGGGGCGGAAACCCACGTCACCGAGAAGGGGCTGGACCGACTAAGACGGTTCGCCCACTGGGTCGACAAAACCTGCGAGCGCCTGTTCTCGGAAGACCCGATCCCGGTCATCAAACAGTTGTTCACTGACATCGAGTACGAAGAGTGGCTGCACCAGCATTCCGGTAGCCCGAAACAGGCCGAACGCCGGATGGAGAACATCTGGTACCTGGTGGAGTCGATCCAGCGCATGCTGGACGACGGCAAGGGCACGGCCGATGAAATCGGCATTGAGGACGCCATCGCCAAGCTGGTACTGCGGGACATGATGGAGCAGCGGGAAGAGGAAGACGACAGCGACAAGGTTCAGTTGCTGACCCTGCACGCTTCCAAGGGGCTGGAGTTTCCCCATGTGTTCATTATGGGCCTGGAGGAGGAGATTCTGCCGCACCGCAGCAGCATCGAGGAAGGCAACATTGAGGAAGAGCGCCGCCTGATGTACGTGGGCATTACCCGGGCCAGGGAAACCCTGGCGCTGACTTACGCGGCCTCCCGAAAACAGTACGGGGAAAAACTGGAGACCATTCCCAGCCGCTTTCTGGATGAGTTGCCGGAAGAGGATGTGAAATGGGAGGGACTGGGCGACCAGGACAAAGAAGCGAACCAGAAAAAGGGCAAGGCGACTCTCAGCGCCCTGATTGGCGATCTGGGCCTGTAGAAACAACAAACCCCGCTCGGGGCGGGGTTTGTCCGGTCGTTACAGATTGCTTACTTGCTCTGCTCAACCATATGCTCAACGGCAGCGGTGATTTCCTCATCCGGGCAGTTGGCACAGCCACCTTTGGCCGGCATGGCGTTGAAGCCATTGATGGCGTGATCAATCAGGGTATCGATACCTTTCTCAATGCGCGGAGCCCAGGCAGCGGTATCACCGATCTTGGGAGCGCCGGCTGCGCCGGTGGTATGACACGCCATGCACACGGCGTCGTAGACTTCACTGCCAGAACGCGGGCCGGAGCTGGCTGTCTCAGCAGGTGCAGCAGCCTCGCCACACTCTTCACCCTGCAGACACACTTCGCCCACCGGCTTGATGCGCTCGCGGATTTCGTCTTCAACACTTGCCACTGCGGCGCCGGCGGCCAGGCCAAAACCAAGCAGAACAACAGCCAGGACTCTCTTCATCTTCACAATGCACCTCGCATTTGAGCGTTATAATCTTTCGGTCGCCGCATTATAGCGATTGAGCCTCCGCAAAAAAACCAGAGAGCAAAATCAGAATTTGATTTCAACCATTTTAATGACAGTTTCGTAGGTTGTAGCTCCTTTGCCATGGATTCCGGTTACCATAGCGTTCATTCACTCAAACCCAGAGTCGCCGCATGAACCAACAGCAACAGACGACCCCGGACAAGCGCCGAAAAACCTTACTGATCCTGGAGTTTTCCAGCCTGGCGGTACTGCTGATCTCGATGGCCTGGTTCAGCAACCAGTCAAGCGATGGCACCCCGCTTTCTGCCGGCTGGCTGCTGATTCCGGCGTTTGCCAGCCTGGGCGTTTTTCTGAGTTTTATCGGGTTGATGTATCTACGCTGGGTCGCCTCGGCGAACGACCAGCGCCGCCCCCGCCATCGCGCGATCTTCGCCCTGCTGACCCTCACCCTGCTTGGGGTCTGGATTTACGGCATTGCCAACACCTGGATAAGCCTGAGTACCGCCCAATAAGGAGCCCCCATGACCCCCAGCCTCAAGCTGCTACCCCTGATTCTGTTGGGCACGGCCAATCTGGTTGTTGCCCAGGATCGGCCAGAGGAACCCGATGTTAACTGCGCGCTGATCAAGGAAGGTGTGCAACGGCTGGCCTGCTATGACGCCAAGTACAACCCTCAGGCCGAGCGTGACCAGGCCAGCGAGGAACAGCTGGAAGAAGCCGAGGCGGATGCAGAGGAACTGGTGGCCGACAAGAAAACCCGGGAGAAGATCGTGGGTAATGCCCTGGAAGACGATCCTGATGACGGGGTGATGGCCGCGCTGGTGGACAACTATCTTTCTGCCGAGCGGGCGATCTTCTCGTTTACCGGCAGTTTCGTGACTCATCAGCCCAATTACATTCTGCCGATCACCTGGGTGGACGACCCCAATGCCTTGCCCGCAAGCCCGCGACTGGGAGCTATCGATTATGACTACAACCTGGAAAACGAGGAAGCCAAGTACCAGATCAGCTTCAAGGTTCCGTTGCTGACGGGCATTTTCGACGACCGCACAACCTTCTGGTTTGGCTACACCCAGAAATCCTTCTGGCAGGTCTACAACCAGGATGAATCGGCGCCTTTCCGGGAGACCAACTATGAGCCGGAGCTGTTTTTCAGGCACGCCCTGAACTGGGATCTCGGTCCCGGTACGCTCAGTGCGGTGTCGGTGGGCTTTAATCACCAGTCAAACGGACAGCCTGACCCCCGGTCCCGGAGCTGGAACCGGATTATGGGTTCCGTTGCCTATAGTGTGGATCGCTGGCTGTTTATGGTTCAGCCCTGGTATCGCTTGCCGGAAAACAGCAGCAGCGACGACAACGAAGACATAGAGAGCTATCTGGGCCACGCCAGTTATCACGCGGTTTACAAGCTGACGGAAGATCGGACGTTTTCTTTGAAGCTGCTGAATAATCTGAGGTCGGATAACCGGACGTCGGTGGAGTTCGGGTACAGCTTTCCCATGGGGGATACGCTGAAGGGATTCTTCCAGTATTACAACGGGTATGGGGAGAGCCTGATTGACTATAACGAGCGGATTGAGCGGGTCGGGTTTGGCATTATGCTGAATGACTGGCTCTAGGCGCTGGTGCAAGACCAGGATGGCCCCACAAACTTCAGGGGCCTTCTAACACTGCCAGCCTTTTAAACGTTCAGCCTTTTCATTTCTTCCAGCAGTTCTTCAGTTTTCGCTTCCATCAACGCTTTATCTCCACGGGCCTCAACATTCAGGCGAACCACCGGTTCGGTGTTGGACATGCGCAGGTTGAAGCGCCAGTTGTCGAATTCCACGCTCAGGCCGTCTACATGGCTGACGGATTTCGCGCCCACGCCGTACCTGGCTTCGATGGCGGCGATAACTTTCGGGGGGTCGCTGATGGTGCGGTTGATTTCACCGCTGGCCGGGTAGGCTTCGATGCGGGCGTCGATCAGGGATGACAGGGTCTGGCCGCTCTGGCACAGGCGTTCGGCCACGAGCAGCCAGGGAATCATGCCGCTGTCGCAGTAGGCGAAGTCGCGGAAGTAGTGGTGGGCGCTCATTTCGCCACCATAAACGGCGTCTTCGTCGCGCATTCTCTGTTTGATGAAGGCGTGGCCAGTCTTGCTTTCGATGGCTTCGCCGCCAGCAGCTTCAACCAGATCCAGAGTGTTCCAGGTCAGGCGGGGATCGTGAATGACTTTGCCGCCACCGGTCTTGCGCAGGAACTGGTCCGCCAGCAGGCCGACGATGTAGTAGCCTTCGATGAAGCGGCCGGTTTCGTCGAAGAAGAAGCAGCGGTCGTAGTCGCCGTCCCAGGCAATGCCCATGGCGGCGCCATTCTGGAGTACGGCATCGGCAGTCGCGGAGCGGTTTTCCGGCAGGATCGGGTTGGGCACACCATTCGGGAAGTGACCATCGGCTTCGTGATGAACCTTGATGAAGTCGAACGGCAGATGCTGTTCCAGTTCGTCGATCACCAGGCCAGCACCACCGTTGCCGGCATTACAGACGATGGTCATGGGTTTCAGTGAGCCAGCATCAATATAGCCCAGCAGATGGTCGACGTACGCGCTCATTACTTCCAGGGTTTCGTATTTGCCCTGCTCTGCGGCGTCAAAGAACGGTTCCAGCACCCGGTCCCGGATGTCGTTCAGGCCGTTGTCCGAACTGATCGGCCGGGATTCCGGGCCCACCATTTTCATGCCGTTGTGGTCTTTGGGGTTGTGGCTGGCGGTGACCATGATGCCGCCGTCCATCTGGTAGTGACTGGTGGCAAAGTACACCTGTTCGGTGCCGCACAGGCCAATATCAAACACATCGGCGCCGGCCGCCATCAGGCCGGAGCTCAACGCGTCGGCGATTTCGGGGCTGGACAGCCGGATGTCGTAACCGACGATGACTTTTTTGGCGCCGGTGATTTCAACGTAGGCACGGCCGATTTTCTCAGCCAGGATTGGGTTTAGCTGGTCAGGTACTCGGCCACGCAGGTCGTAGGCTTTGAAGCAGGACAGGTCCATTTCAGTCTCCGGAGTGGTTTATTAACCGCGTTGGGCCAGCATATCTGGCCAATCTGGGCGACCATTCTACCTGTTTCGACAGACAATCGGGGAAGCACCCGGAAAAAGGCAGGGGGAACAGAGTGGAGAGAAAGCGCCACCGGCCCGCAGAGTGAGCCGGTGTCCGGAACGCCGGGGAGTTTACTCAGCAGCTGCCGACTGCAGCTGGATATAGTTCTGGATGCCCATCTGGGAAATCATTTCGAGCTGGGTTTCGAGCCAGTCGATGTGCTCTTCCTCGCTGTCGAGGATGCTCCGGAACAGTTCACGGCTGGCAAAGTCCTGAACCTGCTCGCAGTAGATGATGGCTTCTTTCAGGTCTGTGTGCGCGGTGTGCTCAAGCTTGAGATCGCACTCGATCATTTCCTGAACATTCTCGCCAATCAGCAATTTGTTCAGATCCTGCAGATTTGGCAGGCCCTCAAGGAAGAGAATTCGCTCGATCAGCTGATCGGCGTGTTTCATTTCATCGATGGATTCTTCGTATTCTTTCGCCGCGAGCTTGGTGATACCCCAGTCTTTGTACATTCTCGAATGCAGGAAGTACTGGTTGATGGCCGTCAGCTCGTTGGCGAGGACCTTGTTCAGATGCTGGATGACTTTTTTGTCGCCTTTCATAACCGGATTCCTTGTGTCGCGAAAGCGTTAATTCACAAGGATAGTCGGTTTAACGGCAATAAAAAATCACGGATGGGAAAGAGGTGCAATTGCAATATGTGGACAGGCCCGCCCGCTCAGGCGGGTTGCGCCAGCATATTGGCGAGCGCCATATAATCCGGTGACCGGGACTCTTTCAGAATTTCCCGGGCAGTGCAGGCGCAACGACCGCACTGGCGACCGACGCCAAGTTCCTTGCCGAGCTGGCGCATGGAACTGACACCGCTTTCAGCGGCTTCGCGGATTTCTCTGTCTGTTACCCCGTAACACAGGCAAACGTACATAGGGCGCTCTCACTAACAGCAATAAAGTTAGTGATAATTATTGTTATTAACAAACAGGATTGCAACCCTTTTGCAGTCAGTTTTTGTAGTAAAAAGTGACTATTCGCATTCTCGCGTTAAGTTCCGGGCCCCGGCCGCTGTGACCACCACATTATCTTCAATCCGGATTCCACCACAGCTCTTCAGTTCATCAATCAGCGCCCGGTTCAGATACTGGGCTTCAGGCCCGTTCAGCAAAGGCTCCAGCAGCGATGGAATAAAATAGAGCCCCGGCTCGATGGTGACCACCATGCCGGCTTCCAGGGTGCGGGTCAGGCGCAGGAACGGCGCATCTTCCGGGGACGGCGTCGGTTTGCCGGCGACATCGTGCACCTGAATGCCCAGAAAATGCCCTATGCCATGGGGAAAGAACGCCCGGGTAATGCCCTGCTCCACCATGGCTTCATCCGCTAAACCGGACACCAGCCCCGAAGCTGATAGCAGGGTCGCAATGCCCAGGTGAGCCTTGCGGTGAATGTCCACGTAGTCCACGCCGGGCGACACCATCTCGCATAGCCGCAGCTGCAGTTTCTCCAGCCCGTGAACCAGCGCGGTGAATCTCGGCTCATCCGGCCCGGCGGTGGTGCGGGTTATATCTGAACAGTAGCCACGGTAGCGCACCCCGGCATCAATCAGCAGACTGCGGGGCCGGCGGGGAGGCTTCAGGTCGTAGTACTGGTAGTGCAGTGTGCCGGCATGTTCGTTCAATCCGATGATGCTGTGATAAGGCGCCTCCACTTCCCGCTGGCCGGTGGCCTGCTGGTAGGCGAGATTGATACCGAATTCGCTGTCGCCGGCCAGAAACGCCTCTCTGGCCGCCCTGTGACCAGCCAGGGCGATCCGGTTAGCGTGTGCCAGGCATTCAATTTCGTAAGGAGTTTTGCGCACGCGGGCTTCTTCCACGGCTGCCACCAGTGCCGCCGGGTTATGATCTCCCGGCACGCCATCCAGCACCAGCGGATCACCGATTACCACCAGCCGCCCCGGGCTATCGAGCTCCGGGGCGCCAGATTGCTGCCGGCTGCGCACGTCTACAACCTCTAGCCAGGGTTCTTCAGCCATCACCGGGTTGGCGTGCCAGAAGTCCACCGGCTGGTATAGCCAGAGCACCGGTTTCTGGCCGGGCCGAACCAACAGCCAGCTGTGCTCCTGGCCAGCCAGCCCGGTCCAGTGCAAAAACGGGCCGAAGCCCTGAAATACATAGGCCTGATCATCCCGATACCGGTAGGGCGCCGCGCCCGAGGCAATCAGCAGGCTGTCATAACCGTGATCAGCCATGGCCCGTTCGTACCGGTTCTGCAGCTCACGGATGTGGGCAGGCTGCAGGTCGAGGATGTCTTGATTTGGCATATCAGGTTTCCAGTTGTTTCCAGAGATTCAGTATGTCGTCTGAGCGGGCGTCACTCAGGCGGATCAAACGTATTTCCAGCGGTACGTCCCAGCGCTCATCACCAGCCCGTACCAGGCGCCCAAACTGTTCGCTTTTTTCCGTCATCCGCTTGGGCAACCAGCCCATGCCGAAGCCCTGTTTGACCAGGGCCTTGATGCTCGCGGACTGGGTATTCTCGTTCAGTGGTAAAAGATTCGCCGGCAGCTTGCCGCGTTGCAGATGCCCGTCGATAGCCGACTGCAAAAAACCACGGCTGTGGTAGGCAATCAGAGGCACAGGCTGTTCATTGGTGCCCGGCAACCGGTAACGGGGCTCGCCCTGCTCATTGGCGATACTGACCGGCACCAGTGCTTCCCTGCCGATGGTCTGCCACTGAAACTTGTCACTGGCCAGGCGATCCCCCCAGGGCAAATCCGGGTGCCAGTAACACAACACCAGGTCACATTCGCCGCTTTCCAGGGCATCCAGAAACTGCTCCCCCACCCAGTTGGTGGCGGTCAGGTTCAGTTGAAGGCGCTCGGCAATGCCCATCTCCGTCGCCCAACCCTGATAGAAATGCGAAAACAGCCCCTGGGTAGAACCAACGCTGATGCGGGCAGACGCTTCCGCATCCAGAGCGGCTATCCGGTCCCGGGTGTCCCGGACCTCCCGGGTGATGCGTTCACACAGTTCCTGAAACACTTCTCCGGCCGGGGTCAGGGACAATGGCAGAGTCTGCCGATTGATCAGGGTGGTGCCCATGGATTCCTCCAGCAGCTTGATGCGCCGGCTGAACGTAGGCTGGCTCACGTGCTGCTGTTCGGCAGCCCGTGAGAAGTGGCGCGTGCGGGCAAGCGCCAGAAAGTCTTCCAGCCAGCGTATTTCCATGGGAACCCCTGAGGTTTGGCAATGATCACAACCGGTACGTTGCTGCAGGCATGATAGCCTATGCGCGCCCGGCCGTTACAAACGCCCTTCCTCAACGGCGTGACAGGCCACCTGCGCCCCGCCGTCGGTGGCGATCAGCTGTGGAACTTCCTGCCGGCAACGCTCATTGGCGTAGGGGCAGCGGCCGTGGAACACGCACCCCGAGGGCAGATTCACCGGCGTGGGCACCTCGCCCTGAAGGCGAATGTGATTGGGCCGGTCATCCTCGAGTTTCGGGATGGCCGACAGCAACGCCTGGGTATAGGGATGCCGGGGCATGGCGAACAGGGTTTTGGTGTCTGCCAGCTCACACACCCGGCCCAGGTACATGACGGCCACCCGGGTACCGAAGTGTTCTACCACCGCGAGATCGTGGGTAATGAACAGGTAGGTCAGACCACGGCTTTCCTGGGCATCCATCAACAGATTCAGCACCTGGGCCTGGATAGACACATCCAGGGCCGAGATGGGCTCATCGGCAACGATAAATTCCGGGTCCACCGCCAGGGCGCGGGCAATGGCAATCCGCTGGCGCTGGCCGCCGGAGAACTCGTGGCCGAAGCGACTGCCCCAGTCCGGATCGATGCCCACCGAATGCATCACTTCGTGAATCTTGTCCCGTACCTGAACCGGTGACCAGTCCGGATGGTGGAACCGGATCGGCTCTTCCAGGGTCTGCTGAATCGTCATTCGCGGGTTCAGGGAGGCATAGGGATTCTGGAAGATCATCTGCATCTTGCGGCGGTAGGGCAGCGCAGCCTTACCTTCCAGATTATCAATCCGCTGGCCGCCATAGTGGATCTCTCCAGCGCTCGGCGAGAGCAACCCCATCACGGTGCGGGCGACGGTGGATTTGCCACAACCGGACTCACCGACCACACACAGGGCCTCGCCCTTCTGCACCTCCAGGTTCACACCGTTGATGGCGTGCACCGCTTCCTGTTTGCGGCGCAAACGCCCACCTTCAAACCGGAGCTGCTCAAGGAAGCTGCCGGACAGATCAAAACGTTTTTCCAGACCGCGGATACTTACCAGAGGGGAGGTCATGATTCGGCCTCCTGCATGCGTTTCTCCTGCTCAATCAGGTTGGCAACTTCGTAACAGGCGACGTCAACGTTGCCGGAACGCACATATTCCGGCATGGCGCGCTTGCACTGGTCGGTGGCGAAGTTACAGCGGGGATGGAACGGACAACCCGAAGGCACATTCTTCAGGGATGGCATGGAGCCAGGTATCTGGAACAGCCGCGCACCCGGTTCACCCATCTGGGGCAGCGCGTTGATCAGCCCCTGGGTGTAGGGATGCTGGGCATCATTGATGATTTCCCGGGTCGGGCCCTGTTCGATGATCCGGCCGGAGTACATGACCAGCATGCGCTGGGTCACCTGCGAGACCACCCCGAGATCGTGGGTGATCAGCATCAGCGCCACGTTTTCCTGCTCACACAGGTTCAGCAGCAGGTCCATGATCTCGGCCTGGATGGTCACATCCAGGGCGGTCGTGGGCTCATCGGCAATAATGATTTCCGGGTCCAACAGCAGGGCGATGGCAATGATCACCCGCTGGCGCATGCCCCCCGACAATTCATGGGGATACTGGTCCAGCCGCTTTTCCGGCGAGGGAATCTGCACTTTCTGCAAGCGATCCAGAGCAATGGCCCTCGCCTCTTTCTTGCTGATCTTCCGGTGTGCCAGGATCGCCTCCACCATCTGGGTGCCGATGGTGAGCACCGGGTTCAGGGTCATCATCGGATCCTGGAAAATCATGGCGATGCGGTTGCCACGGATTTTGCGCAGCTCCCGCTCGCTCATGGCGGCCAGATCTTTGCCTTCAAAAAGAATCTGGCCACCGGCGATATAACCCGGCTTGGCAATCAGGTTCAGGATTGAGAAGGCCGCCACCGATTTGCCGGCACCGGATTCACCCACCAGGCCCAGCCGCTCGCCCTTGTCCAGGCTGAAACTAATACGACGCAGGGCGGTCAGATCGCCACCGCGCACCGCGAAACGGACATCCAGGTTTTTCACTTCCAACAGTGCCATGGTGTTACCCCTTATACAGCCGTGGGTTCATCACATCCCGCAACCAGTCACCCAACAGGTTGATGACCAGCACGAGCACCACCAGCACCAGACCCGGGATCAGGGTGATCCACCAGGAACCGCTCTGGATGTAGTCAAAACCGGATTTGATCAACGAACCCAGTGACGGCTGGGTTTCCGGCATGCCAAGGCCGAGGAACGACAGCGCCGCTTCGGAGATAATGGCATTGGCAATCTGTACCGTGGCAATCACAAAAATCGGCGACAGGGTATTGGGCAGGATGTGCCGGAACATGATGCGCGGCGTACCGAAACCCATCACCTTGGCGGCATCCACATACTCCTTTTTCTTCTCCGCCAGCACTGAGGCCCGGACAGTACGGGCGATCTGCGGCCATTCCGCCACACCGATGATGAAGATCAGCATGTAGATGGCAATCTCGCCGAACATCAGGTTGCCAAAACTGGCCTTGAACACAGCACCCACAATAATGGCGACCATCAGGGTGGAGAACGACAGCTGCACGTCGGCAATGCGCATCAGGATGGCATCGACCTTACCGCCCAGATAGCCGGCCAGAAGACCAAACAAGATACCCAACGCCGCCTGCAGCACCACGGCCCCAAAGCCGATCATCAGCGACACCCGGGTGCCGTACAGAATGGTGGAGAGCAGATCCCGCCCCTGGGCATCGGTGCCCAGCGGGAAGGCAGGATCAGCCCCGTCCAGGCCCACCGGTGGAAGCTCGGAGTTCATGATGTTGATCTGCGCCAGATCATATGGATCGGCGGGCGCCAGCCAAGGCGCAAACACCGCCGCCAGCACCATGGCCAGCAGCACCAGAAAGCTCGCAATCGCTACCTTGTCGCGTTTGAAGCTGTACCAGAAAAAGGACTCGCGGAAGCGGTCCCAGCGGGAAACCGTTGCCGTTGTCATGCTTTCTTACCTGTCAGTTTGACGGTGGGATTGACCAGTCCGTAGATCAGGTCCACCAGGGTGTTGGTCACCACAAAGATCAGGCCAACCACCATCAGGTAAGCCACAATCAGGGGAATATCGCTGCGAGTGATGGCCTCCAGGAACATCAGACCCAGCCCCGGCCACTGAAACACCGTCTCGGTCAGGATGGTGTAGGCCACCATAATGCCGATCTGTACGCCACCCACAGTAATCACCGGCAGCATGGTGTTCTTCAGGGCATGCAGGAAATTGATACGGCCCGCACTCAAACCCTTGGCCCGGGCATAGCGGATGTAATCGCTTTGCAGAACTTCCATCATCTCCGCCCGGATCAGGCGGATAAACAGCGGCAGCATAATGGACGCCAGCGACACGCAGGGCAGCACCAGATGGGCCAGGCCTTCGCTGGTAAACAGGCCGGATTCCCAGGTGCCGAACAGGTGCACCAGGTCATCACCACGGCCATAGGACGGCAGCCCACCTTCGGTGGTAAAGAAATCGTTGAGCCACTGGCCCCAACCGGTATCGGCCGGAAACCAGTTGACCGTTACACCAATGGAGAACAACTGAATCAGAACAATGGCCGTGAGAAACACCGGTATGGAAATACCGACCGTACTCACGCCCATGAAGAATTTGGACAGCCAGGCCTGGGGTCGGATGGCGGCATACACGCCAATGGGTACCGACAGGAAGATGATGATCAGGCTCGCGCCGATCACCAGCTCCAGGGTCGCTGGCAGATGTTCGGCAATCACTTCCAGCGCCGGCTTGCTGTAAAAATAGGAATTGCCCAGGTCGCCCTGTATGGCATTACCCGCAAACCGCAGGTACTGGACCAGGAAGGGGTCGTTCAGCCCCAACTCCTCACGAATGGCTTCCCGCTCCTCGGCAGAGACGGACATGCCCACCATTTCCTGAAGCGGGTCCCCGAGGCCATCCTGAATGGCAAAGGCGATGATGCTGATCACAAACATGACCAGCAGCGCCTGGGATATCCGCTGAACCAAAAACGCTAGCATGAAGGATTTACCGTTGATGAATACGTGAAAGCCTCTCTCCCGCACCGGGAGAGAGGTTGGGTCTCAGGGAGCGCGCTCCCCTTATTCGATAACCAGATCGCCCAGGTAGGGGAAGTTCATGACATTGAGCACCGGCTCGATGTTCACGCCCTTGCGGGAGGCCCAGGCCAGGTCCTGCCAGTGCAGCGGTACGAAGGCTGCGTCGTCGTACAGACGCTGTTCCACTTCCTGCAGCATGGCCGCACGCTTGTCCAGGTCGGTCTCCACGTTGGCTTTTTCCACCAGGGCATCGATTTCCGGGTTGCAGTAGTTGCCGGCGTTGTACTGGCCATCACCGCTGTCAGCATCCGGGCAGAAGGTTAGGAATTCGTAGAAGTTGGCCGAATCCTCGGTGTCTGCGTGCCAGCCGATCAGCATCATATCGGCGGCACGGTTGTCATACTCCGGCCAGTACTGGGCTTTCGGCAGGGTTTTCAGGTCCACCTTGATGTTGATGCGCGCCAGCATGGCCGCCGCTGCCTGCGCGATCTTGTCGTCGTTCACGTAGCGGTTGTTGGGGGCCATCATGGTGATGGTAAAGCCGTCCTCATAGCCGGCTTCTTTCATCAGCTGCTTGGCTTTCTCAACATCGAAGCGAGGCTTCAGGTTTTCGTTATGGCCCTGGTAACCCGCTGGCGACATCTGTGCTGCCGGCGTGGCAAAGCCTTTCATGATCTTGGCAGCAATACCTTCCTGGTTGATGGCGTAGGCGATGGCCTGGCGAACTTTCGGGTTCTTGAAGGCTTCAACCCGCTCCTGATTCATATGGAACAGGATGATACGGGTGCCGCTCATGGTCACCAGTTCGCTGTTGCGGTCGCGCTTGATGCGGTCCAGATCATTGGGTGGAACCGGAGCGATGAAGTCGACACCGCCAGACAGCAGGGCGGATACCCGGGTAGCGTTTTCCTTGATGGGAGTCAGCACGATCTTGCCCACGTTGCCCGGAGACTCGGTATCCCAGTAATCATCGAAACGCTCGAACTCGACACGCACGCCCTGTTTACGCTCGGTTACCGTGTAAGGACCGGTGCCGGACAGGTTCTCGGAAGCGAAGGAGTTGCCGTGCTTGAGGATGGCGTCCTTGTCTTTGCCATCTTCGGTCTGGCCGGAATAGAACTCACTGTCCAGCGGGAAAATGTAGGTGGCGGTGTTCAGCAGCAGAGGGTAAGGCTCGCTGGTGACCAGCTCGAAGGTGTAATCGTCGATCACATTGATGGCGCTGAAGGGTTTGAAAATCGCCTTGAAGTCCTGGCTTTCCTTCAGTCGCTCAAAGGTGAACTTCACGTCGGCCGTGGTCAGTTCGTTACCGGAATGGAACTTCACACCTTCGCGCAGTTTGAAGCGCATGGTCTTGTCGTCCACACGCTCCCAGCTTTCTGCCAGGCGCGGCTCGAAACCCAGATCTTTGGTCCAGCGCAACAGCGGATCAAAGGTCATGTGGGACAACTGCAGAATGCCGCCAGACAACTGCTCATGAATATCGAGGGTTACGGGATCGGCGTCGTACGCCATTTTCAGTTCTTTGGTCGCGTCGGCTGCCAGGGCCAGAGGCGCAGACGCCAGGGCCATGGAGCCAACAAAAGCTGCCAGTATCTTTTTCATCGCGTTTTCCGTCGCTGTTTTAGGAATTTTCACGGAACATCGGTGCAGGACGGCACCGATTGCCTGGCAAACAAGCTAGTCTCGGAAAACCCTTACGGCAATCGAAATTGCAACATGGACCTATTCGTATGGTGAATGACCCAAAAAGCAGCAGCCTCAGAACGGAAAGACAAAAGGCAAAAACAGCGCCGTAAACACACCGGTCAATCCCATCCCCAGGGAGGCAAAAGCACCCGCCGTGGGGCTGATCTCAAATGCCCGGGCAGTGCCAATGGCATGGCCATTAAGCCCCAGGGCAAAACCCACCATCCGGTCATCGGAAATCTTCATCCATTTGGCACCCCAGTCCACAAATACCGAGGCCAGTACGCCGGTAATCAGCAGACCGCCGAGGGTGAGTGCAACCGAGCCGCCCAGCTGTTCTGCAATACCCATGGCAATGGGCGCGGTAACCGACTTCGGCGCCAGCGACGCCAGTATGGAAAGCGGAGCGTCCATAAGCCAGGCAATACCCACCGCATAGACAGCTGCCAGACTGGCCGCCAGTGGCAAGGTGCACAGAATTGGCCGCCAGAGCGCGCGAATATGGTGCATCTGCTGATACAAAGGCACACCCAGGGCCACCGTCGCCGGGCCCAACAATACCGTTAACCAGCGCGCGCCCTGCTGATAGGTTTCATAGCCAATACCACTGGCCGCTACAGCCCCCGCCAGAATCACCGCCGCCATCAATACCGGCGGCATCCACAGGGGGCGTCCCACCTTCGCGAACAACCAGTTTGCCGCCATAAACGCCGCCAGCGTCAGGGCAATGGAAAGCATCGGGCCTGTGGTCCAGACCAACAGCAATTCCTGCATTCGTCCGTTGAACTCAGTCATGACTGTGCCCCCGGGTGCGATCTCCCGCTGTTTTCTTCATCAGCCACAGCGTGGTCACGGAACTCAGCAAGGTACCCGCAACCAAAGCCACTGCAACGGAAAACCAGTGGCCCGCAAAGCGATCGGCAATAAAGAACACCCCGACAACACCTGGTGAAATCAGCAGCACCAGCACCGAGATCAGCCCGCGACTGGCTTCAGCCAACTGATCACTGACCCGCCCCCGCAGCATCAGAGTGGCCGTGACCATGACCATCCCCAGCACGCCACCGCTGATGGGCAGGCCGACCAGCACCCGCAGTGCCTCACCCAGCAGAAAAAACACCACCAGAACCAGAAAACCCCGCAACAACACCATGCTGCTATGCCCCGCCACGCTCAATATGCTCTACACTAACGCCCTGATCCGCCCAAAGACCACAGGACTATTCATTCAATGGCACTGAAAGCCACCATCTTCAAAGCCACCCTCCATATCGCCGATATGGACCGGCACTACTACGCCGACCACCATCTGACCGTTGCCCGCCATCCCTCTGAAACCGACGAGCGGATGATGATCCGGCTGCTGGCCTTCGCCCTCAACGCCAACGATAACCTGGAATTTACCAAAGGCCTGAGCACAGACGACGAGCCGGAACTCTGGCAAAAATCCCTGACCGGAGACATCGAACTCTGGGTGGAACTGGGCCTGCCCGAGGAAGACCGCCTGCGCAAGGCCTGCAACAAGGCCAACCAGGTCATTCTCTATACCTACGGCGGGCGTGCGGTGCCGGTGTGGTGGGACAAGCACCATAACAAGCTGGAAAGATTTAGCAACCTTACTATTGTCGACCTTCCGGCAGAAGGAACAGCCGCACTGGCGGCCCTGGCAGAACGGTCCATGACCTTGCAGGTAAGCATCCAGGATGGCGAAGTGACCATCAGCAACGAGCAAAATCTGGTCAACCTGACGCCAGACCAGCGGCTACCTCGAATCTGAACGAAACGCTTAATGGCCGGGGCTGGACAGAAGCCGCCGGCACACGTAAGATTGCGCACTCGAAATTGACGAGCACTCGTTGTTTCGAATGCGCCCGTAGCTCAGCTGGATAGAGCGTTGCCCTCCGGAGGCAAAGGTCATAGGTTCGAATCCTATCGGGCGCGCCATATTTATCAAGGGCTTGCAGGCAACTGCAAGCCCTTTTTCATTCTCTCTCCTCGAAAAATAACCACTTTTGTAACCACACGATACAAAGCGAAACTTCTATCCGGACGCCCGCCACTCAAAACACATCAAGAGACAACGAATCTCCAAAGAGCATTCGTCCCAAGCCAGTATTGCAGACTGCCCAACCAACCCGGCCCGAGATACGCCTCTACTGCTAGCTCCTTTTAGACTAGACGCCACTATAGACACGAAAAAACCAACATGTAGGACTGGCAAAAAGAAAGGCTCATCTGGCCTGAATATGGACGGCGGCACACCTAATCAAGTCCTGAGAGTCTATAGCCCCTGAATTGGCCACGCAGCCCTACCAGCCCCTTGACCGACAGACCACTGAACTGAGCCACAAGCTCGCCGCCTGTAACGATACGTATCACTGTATCGTTACATATCACGGGACCACCACGTATCAAACTGTATCGTTACAGTGATACGTATCGATACAGGGACGATTAAACGAAAAAGTGTTCTTGAGCTCATAGTTTAGCCGGCCGTTGGCACTGAAGAGTGCCCGCCTGCTTGCTAGATAGTGCTGACATCATCGGGAACTCGCGGTGGCCTCCGGACTAACGAGAACGAGTCGAACTTAACCGGCATAACTAAGGAGTGAGGGGTTCAGCGATTGGCGACGGAGCACTGGCGATATACCGGGGGCGGAAAACTTTAGCCAACATTGCGACTGAAACCGGGATGCTCGCAGATTGATTGGCGGAGGTACAAACGCAAGCTATGGTCGCAAAGCGAACATTCAGCTTGGAAGATAGCGCCAGCCTAACGGGCCGATTCGTGGAATTGCACTGGAACACTCTGGTCCAGTTGACGGACTTTTTGAACTCGGAGCATCCCTTTCGCACCATCAAGCGGCAGTTAAGTTATGCCAAAGTCCGCGATCGCAGCCTGTCGAAGAACACCAACCTGTTCTACCTGTTCGCGGCGCTCAGCAACATGCGGAGTGACAGGTTCGCCGTTTTTAAGCCATTTTATGCGTCCTTCACCGCAGTAGTTCTTGTACTCTTCCGCCACGTCGGGGCGGCGGCTGCTTCGAATGCTTCTTTGGTCTTCGTGACACGCGCATGGCCCTGTTCTTCATGGAGCATCCATTGGTCGTCGCCGTAGATAATAGGCAGGTCCATGAAGGTCTTAACCCTCCATTAACCACCTCCTAGATAGTCTGTATCCCGTCGTTTACCGCAGATTTGACCGCGCCCGAATGGACTTTACCTATGTATCGCTTGCCCTGCTCGAAAGTAGTGCTGACTGCTTTATGCTGCCTGGTTATTGCAGGCTGCAGTTCGTTGTCCACGAGAACGGACTATCTCGCTCAGGCCGATTCCGAGCGTCAGAACGTCGTCTCCAAGTTTGAGATGGAGGTTGGTCTCGAAACAGCCTACCTGAATGAGCTGGTCAACAGCCATGACCTGGACGCGCTTATTGTCGAAGCGCGCGCGGCCAATCCTGATTTCCAGCAAACACGGCTTTCACTCCAAATTCTCCGTGCTCAATACCGAGCGACTCAGGCGGATCAACTCCCCGACGTCGAGGCTGGATTCGTCGCGAATAACACTGACGGTCTAGATACTGCCTACACCGGCACCGTCAGCATCAGCTGGGAGCTGGATTTGTGGTCGAAGATTTCTGATGAGGCGTCGGCTGCCGCCAGTGACGTTGCTGAACAGCTGGCTCTCTACCAAGCTGCGCGGGATACGCTCGCAGCCGAGGTCATGCAGGGCTGGTTGAAACTGGTGAATCTGAATCGCTCCGTTGCCATCGAAAAGCAACGCGCGGAGCTATTGGAAAAAAACGAACAGTGGATTCTTCAGCGTTACCGCTCGGGACTGGGTGACCTTGAAGATCTGGACAGCGCCCAAAGCTCTGCGGCCAGTGCCAGGGCGACATTGATTGCAGTTCAGGAATCCCTGCAGCAACAGCAAAGGGCGTTGAACCTGTTGCTCGGGCGAAGCCAGGCTAGCACGGTCATTTCCGCCGACTATCCGCAGGTTCTTTTACCCCTGTCCGACCTTGCAGAGCAAACATTGCAGCGTCGCCCGGACCTTAAAGCGGCCTATATGGCTATCAGGGCAAATGATTTTCGAACGTCCGTTGCCTACAAGGACATGCTGCCATCCATCAACCTGGAAACAGCGCTTAGCGAAACAGGCACATCGCCCAGTGACGCCCTATTGCGCAACCCGGTGTGGTCATTGCTCGGTCAGCTAACGGCACCCCTGAGCCGTTTGCATGAGTTCTACTACGAATTACTGAAAGGTGAAGCCGGCCATTCATTCAGAAACGCATTTGGTGTTGGGAACGAAATCGCCCGCTCGATTGAGTTCCTGTCATCCAACCTGGACAAAACTGTCACAATTGAAGACCTGGCTGATCAGGCTGGCATGAGCCGGGCGGTGTTCCATCGCAAATTCAAACAGGCGACAAACATGTCGCCCATTCAGTTTCTGAAATCCATGCGGCTCAACAAGGCCGCGATGAAAATTGCTGAAGGCCAAAACGTCAGCGTTGCCGCCATGGACGTGGGTTACCTGAGCTCGTCTCAGTTCAGCCGGGAGTTCAAACGCCTGTATGGCCTGTCACCCAAGCAGTGGAGCCAAACTGAAAAAGCAAGCTGACGGCCGGCTCTGGTATGCCATGTCTATCGGGGTAGTTCCGTGATCGGAACGCATGGTTTGTTATACGAGCCGGTGAGTTGGAATTTACGTCAGGCAAAACCCTCCAGCACAATCTTGCCAACGGCGGTTCCTGATTCCAGTTCGGCGTGTGCGGCACGTAGATTCTCGGCGTTGATCGCTCCGAGGTGCTTCCCTGCAGTTGTGCGGATGAAGCCTTGATCTACAAGCCGTGAGACCTCATTCAACAAGTCGTGCTGAACCTGCATATCATCCGCCTGGTGCATTGAGCGGGCGAACATGAATTCAATGTGTAATGACAGACTCTTCGGCTTGATTTTCATTACGTCCAGACTTGCGGGATCGTCGATCATGGCAATCTTTCCAAACGGCCTAAGCACCGCCACATAATCGTCGAAGTATTGATCTGTGGCGTTAAGACTGGCCACATGGGTTACAGAACCAATTTTGCCAGCAGACACCAGTGTTTCGATCTGGGGCTGCAAGGGTTCACGGTGATTCAGAACAAAATCCGCACCCAATGATTCAACCCAGGCCTTCGATTCCGGGCGAGATGCCGTAGCGAGTACTTTCGCGCCTGTTAGCTGTTTGATCAATTGAACTAGAATTGAACCCACGCCTCCTGCGGCGCCAATCACAAGGACCACGTCGTCGCTTGGAGTGATGGACCCAGCCAACTGTCGCTCAAGTTGCAGGTGGTCAAACAGCATTTCCCATGCTGTTATCGTGGTCAGGGGCAACGCTGCAGCATCGGCGTCGGACAGGCTGGCAGGCTTCCGACCAACCAGACGCTCATCGACAACCTGGTATTCGGCGTTGCTGCCCTGACGGGTAACGTCACCGGCATAAAATACGGTGTCACCTTCTTTGAAGAGTGAAGCGCCCTCGCCTGTTGCCACTACCTCTCCAACGGCATCCCATCCAAGTACTTTGATCTGGCCTGGTTCCGGCTCCGCCCGCTGGCGTACCTTGAAGTCAACAGGGTTCATGCCGATGGCTTTGACTCTGACCAGCAGGTCCCGGCCTTTTGCGACGGGACGTTCCATCTCAACATTTTGCAGCGCATCAGGGTTTTCGATAGGAAGAGATTCCCGATATCCAACAGCTTTCATTATCTGTCTCCGCAATGACTTTCGAGTAGCGCACAGTATGGTCGCCGTTTACACTCGGATAAACGGGAAAATTTGTTAAACATATTCAAAGAATTTTTGAAAATGAGTCTTGATGATCTGATCGTGGTTTTGAGGGTCGCTGAATTCCGCAACATTACCGCTGCCGCCACCAGCCTTGATATGCGAGCTGCCACAGCCAGCGCCGCAGTAAAGCGCGTAGAACAGGAGCTGGGTGTAGAGTTATTCGTACGCTCCACGCGAAGGTTGCGGTTATCTGCCGCCGGCGAGAAATACTTGCCTCACTGCAAACAAGCGATTGACTTGTTGAGCCAGGCGCAACAGAACCTTCGATCTGAAGTTGACTCTGTAACAGGCGAAATCCGGCTTTCGGTTTCATCCGATCTTGGTCGTAACCGCGTTGTGCCCTGGATCGACGAATTGATGGCAACGCATCCAGGTTTGAATCTCAGAGTTCAGATTACTGACACCAACGTGGACTTTTACCGGGATTCGGTCGACATGGCGCTTCGCTACGGCGCGCCCAGTGACACCAACCTGTATGGCTTCAAAATTTGCGATGTGCCGCGCCTGCTTTGCGCATCTCCTGATTACCTTTCGCGTCATGGTCGCCCCATTCATCCTGATGACCTTGAGAACCACAACGGACTGTTCTATCAGTTGCAGGACATCCCATTTGACCTCTGGACGTTCAAACGGGGAGACGAGGAATATCGAGTCAAAATGACGGGCGATCGCGCCTCAAACGATGGCGATCTGGTTCGCCGGTGGTGCGTCGCTGGTCGCGGTCTTGCGATAAAATCGTGTCTTGATATGTCGGATGATCTGCTTGCAGGCCGTGTCACCACAATCATGCCGGACTATGCGCCGCCGGTATCCGAGCTGTGGCTGATTTGTCCTACCCGACAGTCAATAACGCCGGCAATGAGGTTGTTGAGGGATGACCTGCGTGCAAAAGTAGGCGAACTGATGAATGCAATGATTGCCGGAGGCTTTTTTCCTCCGGATCGCTTGTCCGGAGGAAAAAAAGACGCCTGAAAAACAGCGGGTGCGTTATTGATGATAAGAAATTCTCATTAACGTGCAGTACACCACTGGCAGCACCACTAACGTCAATACCGTTGCAACACCCAAACCGAACACGATAACCAGCGCCATGCTCGCGAAGAAGGCATCGCTGAACAGAGGAATCATTCCCAACATGGTGGTTACGGCCGCCATAAGCACAGGTCGTACCCGGCTTACCGCGGCCTCAACCACCGCAGTGAATGCATCATCCTGCTGTTCTAACTGAATATTGATCTCCTCAACCAGCACAATGGCATTCTTCAGTACCATACCGATCAGACTCAGAGTCCCGAGCAGCGCCATGAATGTAAAAGGCGCGCCGAGCAATACCAGTCCACCAATGATTCCAATCATCATGAGAGGAACAATCATCCAGATAGACAGAGCCTGTCGGAAGCTACCGAACAACAGCATCGAAATAATGAACATCCCCAGCAGTCCAAGAGGCAGCGAGGAGAAAAGCGAAGTCTGAGCTTCGGATGAGGTCTCGTACTCTCCACCCCACTCAATCGAATAGCCGTGGGGAAGCTCCAGCGCGTCGACCTGCGGGCGGATCCTCTCCAGCACACTCGCCGCCGTCTCCCCCGACAAAGGCATGGGTTCGGCATAAACCGCCAACATCCGCTCCCTGTTTCTGCGTTTTATCAACGGATCCCGCAGTTCCGTATTGATGGCATTGATGACGTTGCCCGCGCTGACATAGCGGCCCTGCTCTTCACTCCAGACATTGATCGAGGTAAGGTTTTCGATGTCAAAACGCTGCTCCTCTCTTGACCGCATAATGATCGGAATGAGGTCGCTCCCCTCACGGTACACTCCAACCTGCTGCCCCTGATTATTCAGCAACAACGCCTGGTGCAGTGATTCGCGAGATACGCCAAGGCGCCGGGCCTGTTCTTCGAGGAACTCCGGTACGATCACGGCTTCCCGATTACCCCAGGACAAGCGCACGCTGTCGGCCAGAGGTTCATTTTCAAAAATTGCCTGCACGCGCACACCGATTTTCCGGAGTTCTTCGGGATCTTCTCCAAAGATACGAGCTTCAAGACTGGCTTTGGCTGAGGGCCCCACCTGCAAAGCCTGCACTTTGTAATGCACGTTCGGGAAGTCTGTACGCAGTTGCTCAATGACTTCCTCCATACGGGCCTCTCTCGACGCCTTATCCCGGGTCTCTACGATCAATTGGCCAAAACTGGCGTATCGCTGCTCCGGTGAATACGTCAACGTAAAACGCTGGGCTCCGCCACCGGTGACACTGGTCACCTGAACGACCTGGTCCATGTCATTCACGCGCGATTCCAGCCGCTTTACGGTCTCTTCGGTTTGCAAGATGTCGGCGCCCTCGGGCAACCAAAGGTCAACAAAGAAGAGTGGCGTTGTGGCATTCGGGAAGAAAGCATTCTTAACCTGTCCCGAGAACGATAGAACCCCAGCCAGAAGCGCGATCGCAAGTGTTAATGTCACGAAGCGATAATGAATCGCGTAGGTCAGCAGGCGGCGGAAGACGACGAAAACAATTCCCTTATAGGGGTCGTTATCGGATGACTGCCCGACACTCTCGAGCTTGTCGGGATAGAACATATCAAAGAAAAACGGGGTCAGAGTGAGTGCCGTCAGCCAGCTCAGGAAAAGCGAGTAGCACAGAACCCAGAACAGGGAGCCAATGAATTCTCCGGTGGTGTCTGGTGAAAGGCCGATAGGAGCAAAGGCCGTAATGGCAATCACGGTAGCGCCGAGCAGCGGGTACCGGTTCTGCGAGACCACTTCTTTGGCTGCCTGCCTTTTGGACTTGCCCTTGGAAAGGCCAATCATCATGCCCTCGGTGACGACGATGGCATTATCGACCAGCATCCCCAGCGCAATGATCAGCGCACCCAATGAAATCTTCTGGAGCTGAATACCGTGTATTGCCATAAGCACGAATGTACCCATGATGGTAATCAGCAGGATCAGCCCCATGAGCAGGCCACTTCGCAGCCCCATGAACAGCAAAAGCACAATAATGACAATGCCCACCGCCTGAGCAAGGTTCATGAGAAAAGCAGATACTGCCTCCTCGACTACTTCAGGCTGGTTATACACTGTGTTCAGTGTCATGCCGATGGGTTGCTGTTTTTCCAGGCGTTTCAAAGCCTCATTGAGACTCTCACCTACATCAACAACGTTGGTGCCCTCTGCAAATGACACGCCGATGGTCAAAGCAGGCAATCCGTCAGAGTGGTAAAGCAAGGCGGGTGAGTCATTGGTCACCCTGCGAACTTCGGCCAGATCGCTGAGCCGGATAATACCCGAATCAGCGCTTCCAACTGCCAGTTGCTCAAGTGCCTGAACGGAATCAAGCTGACCGGTTGGCTGAACGGATAACGACAGCCCTTCACTGCGCAGGTGGCCAGCGTTGCCCACCGTATTCTGCGCATTCAGAAGGCTTGCCAGGTATTCTGGCGAGATGCCAAGAGCACGCATACGGTCACGGTCCAGTGACACGATCATCTGCTCG
The DNA here is from genome assembly GCF_053628895.1 of Marinobacter sp. MBR-105. Taxonomy (NCBI): domain Bacteria; kingdom Pseudomonadati; phylum Pseudomonadota; class Gammaproteobacteria; order Pseudomonadales; family Marinobacteraceae; genus Marinobacter; species Marinobacter sp. MBR-105. The sequence goes on from NZ_JBRJHG010000009.1 coordinate 175,461, forward strand.
TCGACACGACCACCGATACTGACTTTTGCGACGCCCTCCAACAATCGCAGTTCTCGCTGAATGAGATCCGCATGGTCACCAAGATCTTTCAGCGAGTAGCCGTCACCACGCAACGTGAGCAGCAGGCCGAAGACATCGCCAAAGTCATCGTTCACGATGGACGTGTTCACGCCTGGTGGCAGACCAGGCTGGGCATCATTAATCTTTCGCCGAAGGATATCCCAATACTGGTCTAACTCCCCTTCTCTGACCGTCTTCTTGAGTTGGACAGTAATCTGCGACAAGCCGTCCGAGTTCACCGAAGTAATGTCATCGATGCCCGGCATCTGCTGGATCGCTTTTTCCAGAGGCAGCGTAACCTCCTCCTCGACTTCAAGAGGCGTTGCTCCGGGATATTGGGTGGTCACCAAGGCGGAACGTAACGTGAACTCCGGGAATTCAAGCTGGCCAAGACCCAGAAACGCGAACATGCCCCCAACCCCAAGCAACAGCGTGACCATCCAGCTGATGGACTTCCGATCAAGAAAATAATCGACCATCTCAGAGCCCGCCCTCTTTTTCCCAGGGACGGACCGAACGATCCCTGTTCATCCGGTGAGCGCCGGCAACCACGATTCTGTCGCCCGGGCTGAGCTCTCCCCGAACAAGCACGCCATCGTTCATTTTCTTACCCGGCTCGACATCCACCGGCTCGACGCTGCCCGTGTTATCGCCATTCTCACCATCGGCAGCAGCCACGTATCGCCAAACCACGCTAGTGCCGGGTTCTGCGTCAGGTGTTACAAGCGCCGCGGTTGGTATCAGCCACGACGGGGCGCTCTCTCCAGCCAATGTGCCGTAATCAAGCAGAACGGTCGCGCTCATCCCCGAAAGCACTGTGATGTCCTCGGGTTCAGGGAGCGTTACGGTAACCTCATAACTGAGCGACCCCTGAGAGGCATTGCTGTCATGCTCTTTGTAGCTCGCGGCGTAGCGTTTATCGGGAAGCTCGGGAAACTGTACCCACGCGATAGTGTTGCCATTGGCGCGAACGTTCCTGGATCTCTGTGGTTGAAGGCGGCGGACCTGTTGTTCAGGCATCTGGAACGAGACGTCGATAGAGCCGGGCCGTTGCAGTTCGGCAATGGCCTGCTGCGCTGATACAACCTGAAAGACATCCACCGGCACCCGTGAAATGACGCCATCAAATGGCGCTTTGAGAACGGTATAGGAAAGTTGGTCCTCCGCGCTGGCCAGTTGCGCTCTGGCAGAGAGGTACTCGGCCTCGGCCTCATCGAAACGGGCCTGACTGATGGCCTGGCGCTCCAACGATATTCGCATTCGCTCGAAGGTGGCCTGTGCCAGATTGAAATTTGACCGGGCGTTTTCCAGGCGGGTTCTTGCGTCCCGATCGTCCAGGCGGGCAACGACCTCCCCTTTTTCCACAGTGTCGCCTGCTTTAACGGCCAGCTCCGTCAGCTCTCCTCCCACTCTGAAAGAGAGTTCTGAATGGTCAGACGCCGAGACTCTGCCCGGATACTGATTGAGCGTGCCTGACTGCGCCTGCTCCAGCGTCATGAGCTTTACCGGGTAGACAGTTTGCTGTGTCAGAGGGGGCGCCTCCGCCGAACATCCCATCACCAGGAGGCTCGAAAGCATTGCAAGCGCTTGTAGGCCTCTCAAGGGCATGGCGGTACTGACCATCTTGAATTTCATAACGCGTCACTCTCCAGAAAAAATTAGGTATTCCGACGATCGGCAACCGCATCCCAAGCCATATTAAACGCTAATTCGATATGCTCATCGGTACCTTCGAACGACCCTTGCAGGCATCGTTGAACGAGGTGGTAAATCGGGCGGAACATAAACGTTTCGAGAAGTGGAAAAGGTACCGGTTTGATCAGCCCGGATTGCTTTCCCTGATCAACTGCATTCAAAAGATTTGCGGCTCGGCTTTCGTTTCGTGCCTGGATCTCGGGAGTCATCCAAGCAGAATGCGTGAACGTCTCGTGGTAGCGGAATAGTTCCGGACGCTCAAGGCCGATCCGGAACAGTGTGTGCCACTGGCGTCGCAGTCCTTCACGCAGATCTTTCCCGCGAGAAAAACTGTCCAGCGCCGCATCAATGACCTGATCGCTGACGTAATAAAATGTCGCCAATAAAAGCTGTTCTTTATCTTCGTAATAGATGTACAGCGTGGCTGGTGACAAACCCGCAGCCTTGGCTATCTTGCCAACCGAGGTTGCTGAAAAACCGTGATCTGCTACTTCCCTCACGGTAGCTTCCAGGAAGGCTATTCGTTTCGAGTCGTCTCTTTGCCGCATTTGTCTGCTCAACGCTTCAAATTGGTCGGCCTAAAATAAATGAACGTTCACTTATTTTCAAACCGAAAATATAGGCGTATACCGAAGTAGGTGCCCTACTGACTAAATTCCTGATCTTGCAACCTGGGGAATTGGCGCCGCGTTTGCCATCGGCTGGACACCCTGTATAGGCCCCATACTCGGGGCCATATTGGCGCTCAGCTCCACGCATGCCAATGCTGAGGCGGGCATGCTGTATCTGGCGGCGTATTCGTTGGGGTTGGCTCTTCCTTTTCTCGGAACCGCCCTGTTTATTGAACACTTTCGGCAACGAGTACGCTGGCTCAGTCGCTGGAGTAGACTGCTGAGAGCGCTTGCTGGCTTGGTGCTCGTTGTAATGGGAGTAATGGTGCTCACCGGTCGGATGACACTCTTTGCGTCGTGGATGTTGTCGACGTTTCCGGTTCTCGGAAGGCTTGGTTGAGCTTCCTACAGCCAAACTACAGGGAACGGTCCATGGCTTCATGCTCAAATACTGCGTATAAACAGGTTTCATGAACAAATGGGGCCGCTATTTCGTTAACTAATGGCTTTGCATTGCCGAACCATTGAAGCGGCTCATTGTTCTTCAGGACTGAATTAAAAACCGATTCGCAGTGGAGGATCTTGAACGTTCGCTTTTGTTTAGGTGCTCCGGTCGCAAATCGGACATTCAGATTCGGGCGTAACGCCTGTGCTTTGTTCTCAAAACGGGCCTTTTCCTCGGCCGCGCGACCTTGTTCACTTCCCCCCCGCTGTTTCACTGGAAGATCTTCTTGTTAAACCGCAACGCAACTTGCCCGTTCAAACCTCGTAGTTTGTAGTTCTTGTCGTCAACTTTCTTTACACGAGTACAGACGATCTCAGTGACAGACCATTGAATTAAAGGGATTTGACATCTATGGCATCACCGTTGCTTAAACACTATCCCGACCCACCAATGGAGAGGAACATCGAGATGCTAATGAGACTATTACTGAACACTTTAGTGGCATTTTTTGTCTGGGGTGCGGTAAATGCTGTAGCAGCGCCTATTTACCTGAACGAATCAAATATATCGGTTTCAGTAGGCTCGGGCACGTCGCCGGGTTCGTTTAACAACACCTTCTCAGGCGGCCAAACGATCAACAAAGTGATTGACGCGCCTAGCGCGACTTCTGAGGAGTTCCACAATCAAACAACACATATTTGGTATACAGCTGATGAGATCGGCGGTGGCCTGGAACTCTCATTTGACTTTGGGCAGGAGTACGACCTAAACACTCTGCACTTTTGGAATTACACAGGTGAAAACTTTGATGTCGACAATATCGCGTTCACCTTTTTTAATTCCGCGAATTCTCAGGTGGGCATTTTGGATGTTTTACCAGATCTAGGCAGTGCTCCAGGTATCACAGCTCAGGATATTACTCTGGCCGCTCCGTTAAACGTTCAATACGTTACAGCGTTTCTTACAGGATCCAACCGTCAGGTCGATTTTCAAAACATTGGTTTTACCGCAGAATTGTCGAGTCCAACCGATCCAAAACCCGTTCCAGAACCGGGAACGTTAGGGTTGTTAGCTTTTGGCTTGGTCGCGTTGACGAGTCGCTCACGTCGGCGCAAGTGCTAATGTGCAGTTTTCCTGATAGCCGCGGTTCTGTTTTGACCGCGGCTATCAGGATACTGGGAAAGACATCTTTTGATGTATGCCGTAAGCAACACCAGATGATGGCCTTGTTTAGGTTCTAATCACGTCGATTGGGCGGGTTTTACGATGAATGATAGCTTCAGGTCCTGGCCGCCATCTCTATTATGCTTCTCAATTGGTCAAGCCGCCCACTTGAACCGAACACACTACCTCGCGCTTCGTTTGTGACGCCATTTGACCGCTTACCAGGATCATGAAAGCTCGTTTCCCAACCAACTCAGGGTGAACTGAGGGAGCAACTCGCGGTTTTGTTTACGGTGCCGACCGGAATACGGGATGGTCGCAAAGCGAACGTTCAGGCAAATAGATTTTGGAATATGCGCAGTAGACGGGTAGGCACTCTGCGAATGATCGTGATAACCGGTAAAGACGTGATAGCAAGGTGCCAGGCCGAATCCTGGCACCTTGCTATCGGCGTTACTCACCAAGAGTTCGCTGTTTCCAGAGATAAAAGAGCACAGGAATCACCAGCAGCGCCAGAATGACAGCGGAAATCATACCGCCCACCATAGGTGCCGCAATCCGGCCCATCACCTCCGACCCTGTACCGGTGCCAATCATAATGGGCACAAGCCCCCCGATAATGGCGGCCGCCGTCATCATGATTGGCCGAACCCGCATACCGGCACCGTGTAGTACGGCATGGCGGAGGGTTTCTCGCCTTGGCGTCAGCCCTTTGTCATCACACGTTTCCAGCATTTCGTTATAAGCCTGATTCAAATACACCAGCATGATCACCCCAATCTCTACCGCTACGCCGGCCAGCGCAATGAAACCGACACCGACGGCTACCGAAAAATTATAACCAAGCAGATACATCAGCCAGATAGCACCGATCATCGCAAACGGTAGCGTGCCCATAATAATCCCCACTTCGGCAAAACGGCGGAAGTTAAGAAACAGCAGGATGACGATGATGGCCAGCGTTAACGGCACCACATAGGTCAGTTTTTCCTTCGCACGGAGCATGTACTCATACTGACCAGACCAGTTGATTGAATAACCGGGAGGTAGATCCAGCTCTTCACTCACGGTAACCATGGCCTGTTCAACATAGGTGCCTACATCGACACCCTCAATATCCACAAAGGTCCAGCCGTTCAGGCGGGCATTCTCACTCTTAATGGCCGGCGGGCCATCCTCCACGCCGATCTCCGCCACATCTGCCAGGGCAATGCGCTGGCCGGATGCGGTCACGATGGGCAGTTGCTCCAGCTTCTCGGGCGAATCCCGGTAGTCTTCCGGATAACGAAGATTAATGGGATACCGCTCAAGTCCCTCGATGGTTCTGGAAACGTTGATTCCACCAATAGCGGAGGCCACTACCTGCTGAACATCAGCGATATTCAGCCCATAACGAGCGGCACGCTCACGATCAATATCCACCTTGATGTAGCGGCCCCCAGCGACTCGCTCAGAGTAAACGGAGGCTGTACCGGGGATGTCGACCATGACTTCCTCAAGGCGTTTACCGATGTTCTGGATGACGGTAAGGTCCGGACCGGCAATCTTGATGCCCACCGGCGTTTTAATACCCGTTGCCAGCATATCGATGCGCGTGATGATCGGCATAACCCAGGCATTGGTTACCCCCGGGAACCGAATCAGAGTATTGAGCTCCTGCTTCAGCTTTTCGGTGGTCATGCCTTCCCGCCATTGATCCCTCGGCTTGAGCTGGATGAAGGTCTCGATCATCGTCAATGGAGCCGGATCGGTAGCGGTATCCGCCCGCCCCACTTTGCCGAACACGGTTTCGACTTCGGGTACGGTGGCAATCAGCTTGTCCGTTTGCTGCAACAGTTCCCGAGCCTTACCAATGGAGATGCCCGGGTAGGTGGTGGGCATGTACATCAGGTCGCCTTCATCCAGTGGCGGGATGAATTCACTGCCGATTTTGGTGGCTGGCCAAAGGCCCACAGCCAATGCCAGCAACGCAACAATAACCGTCGTTTTCGGGAAGCGTAACACCAGCTTCAGCACCGGCATATAAACGCCAACCAGCAGGCGGTTCACGGGGTTCTTGTGCTCCGGCAGCACCTTGCCGCGAATGAAATAGCCCATCAGCACCGGCACCAGCGTCACCGCCAGGGCCGCACTCGCCGCCATGGCGTAGGTTTTGGTGAACGCCAGGGGAGAAAACATCCGCCCTTCCTGCGCCTCCAGGGCAAACACCGGCACAAAACTGACGGTAATGATCAGGAGCGAGAAAAACAGCGCGGGCCCGACCTCAGAGGCTGACCGTGCAACGACTTCCCATCGGTTCTCAGACGTTAACGGGGTTCGCTCCATGTGTTTGTGCATGTTCTCGATCATTACAATAGCACCATCAATCATGGCGCCGATAGCGATGGCAATCCCCCCGAGTGACATGATGTTGGCATTGATGCCTTGCCAGTGCATGACGATAAAGGCCGCCAGAATACCCACGGGAAGGCTAAGAATCGCCACCAGCGACGAGCGCACGTGGAACAGGAAGACGATGCACACCAGGCCCACCACCAGAAACTCTTCAAGCAGCTTGAAGCCGAGATTATTGACCGCCCGCTCAATCAGACCAGAGCGATCGTAAACCGTCACCACCTCGACGCCTTCAGGCAAACTGGATTTCAGGTCTTCCAGTTTCGCCTTCACGCCATTAATGGTTGCCTGAGCGTTCTCACCAAAGCGCATCACCACAACACCGCCGACGGTTTCACCTTCCCCATTCAGTTCGGCAACCCCACGCCGCATCTGCGGGCCAACTTCAACGGTGGCCACATCTTTCAGCAATATGGGGGTACCGTTGTCATCGAGTCCTAATGGAATCGACAGAAGATCCTCACGGGACTTTATATAGCCAGACGTGCGCACCATGTATTCCGCCTCGGCCATCTCGATGACGGAGGCGCCCACTTCCTGGTTGCCTCTCTTAATGGCGTTCTGGATGTGAGCCAGAGGAATTCCCAGCGCCCTGAGTTTTTCCGGGCTGACCTTGACCTGGTACTGCTTCACCATACCGCCTAGCGCAGCCACCTCAGAGACACCCGGCACCGTTTGCAGTTCGTACTTCAGGAACCAGTCCTGCAGGCTGCGCAACTGGCTTAGGTCCTGGTTCCCAGTGCGGTCTACCAGCGCATACAGGTAAACCCAGCCAACTCCGGTAGCGTCTGGCCCGAGCTGAGGCCTTGCAGAGTCTGGAAGGCTGGGCGCAACCTGGGACAGGTATTCCAGTACCCGGGAGCGGGCCCAGTACATGTCGGTGTCTTCATCGAAGATCACGTAAACATAGGAGTCACCGAAGAACGAGTATCCCCTGACCGTTTTCGCGCCCGGTACCGAGAGCATGGCTGTCGTCATCGGGTAGGTGACTTGGTCTTCCACCACCTGCGGCGCCTGGCCCGGGAAACTGGTTTTGATAATGACCTGCACATCGGACAGATCCGGCAGAGCATCCACCGGCGTTTGTTTCAGCGAATAAAGGCCGAGCCCTGTGATAAGCAACGTCGCCAGCAACACCAGGAAGCGGTTACGAATAGACCAGTGAATAATAGCGGCAATCATGACTCGCCCCCGCCATGGCTCATGGTGCTGTGATCCATGCCTTCATGATCCATCCCCTGCTCATCCATATCCTGAGGCGATGACATCCGTTGGAAGTCCGAGGTTTTGCTGGATTCCGAATCGATCAGGAACTGGGCGGATGTGACCACTGTGTCGCCCGGCGTGAGGCCATCGAGTATTTCCGCATGCTTTTCCCCCACGCGCCCAACGCTGACGTTTATCGACTTGAAAGCTCCCTCCTCCAGGGCCAGAACGAGGCGATCACTCTGGCCAGTGCGGATAACCGACTCCCGGGGCACCAGAAACTGCCGTTTTCCCCGCTCACCCTGAACCTCCAGCCGGGCGAACATGCCCGGCATCAGGGCACCATCCTCGTTATCAAACCGCATCCGGACCCGGGCTGTCCGGGTTTTGGGGTTTACTTCCGGATAGACATAATCCACTCGGCCACGCCACTCACGACCGGGCATGTAATCCAGGGTCAACTGCACCCGGTTGCCTGCCTCTACAGCCGAAAGCTGGCTTTCAAACACTTCACCGATCACCCAGACTTCATCGAGCGCAGCGATCGACAGAACCCTGTCTCCCGGTTTGATGAACATACCCTCGCGCACATTCAGGTTCTCAATCACACCCGAGCGGGGCGCGTAAACGGTCATCGTCCTCTGAATGTCCCGGCTCTGGCGTAACCGGCTGATCAGACTGGCCGGCACATTCAGCGCCGCCAGCCGCTCTGTGGCAGCCTCCACCAATTTCTGGTTGCCACGGTTCATCGCCAACAGCAGCTCTTCCTGAGCATTTACCAGGGTCGGGGAATACAAGGTGTACAGGGGCTTTCCCTGTTCGACAGGCTCGCCTTCGGCTTTGACAAACAGCGTTTCAATCCAGCCTTCAACCCGGGGATGGACGTGAACCATCTGGTCTTCGTCGTAGGCCACATAGCCCACGGTGGTGATGTTGTTGGGCAGCCGCCCCTGAATCACCGGCTCCGTGCGAACCCCCAGATTATTGACAACCGTCGGTGAGATACGGACTGTGCCCGCCGTATCGTCTGCCTGTCCTCCGCCCTCATACACCGGAATCAGATCCATACCCATGGGTGATTTTCCCGGTTTGTCACTTTTGAAATTGGGGTCCATGGGAGCGACCCAGTACAGCGGCTCTTTTGAATCGGAGCTGGCCTGTTCTGCAGAAGAAAGCGCGTGGGTGTCCGATGCAAACCAATAGGTGGCTACCGCACCGGCGAGACCGCCGAGCAACACAAAGCCCAGAGGGCGAACAAAGTTAGCCATAGTGATCAGTCCTGATAACGGGTCATTGAAAAGGTAGGGATCTCGGAAGTGTCAGCCGTCAGGTAGCGGAAGTTCGCCATATTCCCGGCCCGCTCGGCTTTCATCTGAATCAGTTCCACCTGGGCATTAAGCTCGGCAATTCGCGCTCTCACTGCCTCGGCAAAGTCGCCGTCATCGTTGTTGTAGGCGGTCAGTGCCGCACTCGCCTGCGCTTCCATCTGTGGCAGCAAGGTCTGCTCATAGAGCGCTATGCGCTCATCCAGGCGTTGAAGTCTGGCAACCGCAGCCCGAGCTTTGGCGCGAAACCCGCGGAGCTGCAGAATGCGCTCGGTTTTCGCCGCCTCCAGTCTAGCCGCAGACGCGTTGAGCTTCCGGTCCTGCCGATTGCCGGTGAAAAGAGGCAGATCAAAGCCAATCCCCACGGAAAACAGATCGGCCCGGTCCTCGCCGTTCGGAGCCCGGTCCCGATATCCGTATTGGGCCGATATCGACCATTCCGGTTTGTAGGACTGGCGGGCCAGATCAACGTCAACACTCTGGGCTTCAATCAACTGATCGGTGGCGCGCACGGCAGGATGTCGGGGCAGTGAATCAGTAGCGGTTTCAGCCCAGGCAGAAGGGAGTTCTGCCAGCAGTTCGCGGGGGACATGGTCGGTGACGGCCAGCTGTGCCTGATTCAGGCCAATCCACTCGGCCAACGCTTCCCGATTCGATGCCTGTTGCACATGCAGTGCTGTTAGCCGGTCCTCAAGCCTGGTCAGCTCCAGCGAAGCCCGGATAACATCCTGCTGCCTGGCCCCCATGGAGGCAGAGGTGTAGCCCGCCGCAGCAACATCTTCCAATTGCTCAAACAAGCCTCTGTTGCTTTCAATCAATCGGATACTCTGCTCGGAGCGCCAGACCCCCAGCCAGAGTTGCGTGACGGTTTCCGCCACCTGTGCCCGACGATTCTCGCGCATGAACGGGTGAACCCCGGCCATTTCCTCTTTTCTGGCACTTGCCAGCTGACGGCTGTTGCCACGTGGAATTCGCTGGGTAAGACCGACGGTAGCCTGAGTCATGGCCTCCTGGCCCATATCAAAAGTATCTGTGGGCAGATTCGCGGCACCGATGGTCATTCTCGGATCCGGCAGGGCGCCATCGGCAATCGATTCTTCCAGAAGCGCATCCTGAATCTGGACACTCTGGCGAAGCCAGGGATCGTTCTCGATGGCCGCATCAATCGCGCCGGTTAACTCAAGTCTGGGTGCCGTCCAAGCGGGCAAACTGGTCAAAACCAAAGCACCGAGAAAGGCCGGCTTTATAAGGTGAGGAAGAATGGACAATGTTATATCTCCATTGAAATGTTTCTGAATCGCAATCTTATAGCGCTTATCTGAAACCAAACTGAATTGCAGAACGAAAATGCACAATTTGATTTATATCAAGATACTGTTATTCCTGAAAAAAGTTACTTTATTTTAAATTGTTTTGTTTCTTTCAGGATCAATTCAGAAACCGATGTTTTAATTAACTCATCAACCAACTAGGAGGTGTAAAAATGAAAAATTTACTTATATTTGCAGCAGCAGTTACTGTTTCAACGTCCGTACTCGCCGGCAACATGTCAGACAATAAGGACATGAAGGCCATGCACAGCCAAATGATGGAAAAATCATCCATTGAAGAAATACTTAAGAATGAAGAGATGCAGCGCTTGCACAGAGACATGACACGTAATGCGATGTCCGAAGGGGGCTTTGAGGCTCGCGTGCAAATGATGACGGAAGAAGGCCGGGCTTATCACAACGCTCTGAAACAAAGGCAAAAAAATACCGCAGGGTAATTCCTGCGGCAAAGTCAACTCGTGGAGACGCAAGCGTCGGCTGGCTCGGGCTTCGAGCAGTCGACGTCCTGATCACGCTCAAGTAAATCACAGAAATCTGAAACTGAACTGAATTTCTTGAACGGTTTAAGGCAATTAAGGAGAACATCATGAAAAAAATCATTATCGCTGCCGCAGCTGCCACTTTATTTTCTACCATGGCCACTGCCAATTCAGGATTGGCCGATCGGATTAATGAAGCGCGCACTTACCCAAATAAAACAGTCGAAACGAAAACCGAAATAATGACCTGCATGAAAGAAATGCAATCTCAAAAATCAATGAACGGGTCCAATGTCAATAAGCAGCAAAAAGTATCAGTCAGAAACACACACCACAATCATACTTAAATAAATCCAGCGTGTTAGAGAATAACCAGTAGTCGACTGTCTCTTAGAACGACAGTCGACTATTTATTAAATATTGAAAATACAGAAAGTAATTTACTTCACTTCCACGATGCCTCTTCATTTGGCTCTCAGAGTCAACCACCCAAGAAACATCCATTTGACAATCAGGCCCGTTATCGGTGGCAAGAAAACCCATTGTGCAAGAGGAATTACCCCTGTGCCTGTCCATGTGACTACCGGCATTAACTCGCTATAATTCCATCTTAAACCTGCCGAACCATCCAGGCCTCCAGGTCCGGTTCCCAGGTCCAGTATTCGGTTTCGATACGCATGGTGAAACGGCCGTGGTTGCTGTCCGACCACAGGGTGGCCTCCATCCCCTCAATCAATGATTCCGCCGAGGGCGCACCACCCAGCGCACTGCCCGGAAAAACACTTAGAAAAGCCACCACCCATAAGCATTTCATACGCTGCCTCCTTGAGTTAATCGTCTGATTACCCAGAGAAATCAGAGCCCACTCCTTTCAGACCATGCCTCATAGATCCGCTTGTCCCATTTGCTCTGGAAATAGGCGATAGCGGCTTTTTGATCATCCCTGGAAAGCTCGTCTGCGAAGGCCGGCATTTTCCCACCCATGGGGGCGCCACCTTGATTGATCGTACTCATCAGCGTGTCGAACGAATGGTGCCAGGCATGACCTGTTCCGTTGAGCGGTGGCGGCGGATAGGAGCCATCCCTCAGGGTCTTTTTCCAATTGAAAGCGCCTTGGGCATTGCCGCCATGGCAGCTTGCGCAGTTGTCGTCGAAGACCACTGCGCCGCGCTCGACCTGGGCCTGTGTGTACCAGCGGTCATCCACCGTCTGTTTCCCGCAGCCGCTGATTAGTGCAACCGCAAGAACGCTTACTGAGATAGTTACCACATGCATCATTCTTGTTCCTCGATTTCCTTGCGTCTCAAATTCCTCAATTGCGGAATAAAACGGGGAGTTCTGGCTGCATACGCCCGCCAATCGGAGCCGAACATTTTTTCTGTTTCACGCTCCTCGTGAATGGACAGGCGCGAGTACATCCACACCAGCACCGGGAACATGGCCAGCGTCAGCAGCGTGGGCCATTGCAGCAGAAAACCGAACATGATGAGCACAAAGCCGGAATACTGGGGGTGGCGAACGTGGGCATACAGGCCGGTTGTGGCCAACTGCCCTGCCTTTTGCGCGGCATACAGGGTACGCCAGCCAGCCGCAATCAGATAAAACCCGAGGCCAATAAACACTGTGCTCAAGAGATGAAACGGCCCAAAGTGTGGGGAACCCTTCCAACCAAACAGCATTTCCAGCAAGTGGCCACTGTCGTGAGCCAACCAGTTCACGTCGGGATACTGGCTCTGCAGCCAGCCGGAGAGGAAGTAGAGCGTCAGCGGGAACCCGTACATCTCGGTGAACAGTGCCACCAGAAACGCGCTGAAGGCACCAAACGAACGCCAGTCTCGGCGGGTCTGCGGTTTGAAAAAACTGAAGGCGAAGAATATGAAAATCGCCGAATTCAGCACCACTAGGCTCCAAAGGCCATAATCCGATGCACTATCAGTCATCACACTGCTCTCCACTCTTTCCCGGTTGCTCTGCCTGGTGGTGCTTATGTCCGCCATGTCCTCCATGCCCTCCGTGCATAAAAATATGGATCAGCGGACAAGCAAGCAGTATGAGCCAGGGCAAGGCGCCAAGCAGATGAACCTTGTGTTCTCCCCAGAGTAAAACCAGTGCGATAACGGCAAATATTGCCAAGGTAATTTTAAAGCGTCGATCCATGAGCGGTTCCTTTGCGAAAAAAACAGTGTCAGAACAGAGTACTAATGGGCTTCAAGGGACATCTGATGGCCTATGCCGCTCAGCGCGATCTCATCAACCACATCGAGGGATTCCGGGTCGAGCACCCAAAGCTTGTTCTCTGCCCGACTGGTCACCAGTAGCTGGCCATCGTAGGGAGAGACCGCAAGATGATAGGGCGCAGGAGCCAGCGGCCTGATGTGGCGGGCGCCGCTGGCTAGCTCAATCCGGACCACCTGGTTGCCGCCCTGGCTGGTGGTATAGAGGGTCTGGCCATCTGCGCTCAAGCCAACGCCATGGGGCGCCTCGCCAACCTCGTACCGGTCCGCCACCGCGCCTTTGGCAAGCTCAAGGACAAGAACCTGAGCGGATGCAGCATCATTCACGTAGAGCCGCTGGTTGCCGGGGGCAAGCACCATATGCTCTGGGTTGCCGCCAACCCGCAGGTTGCGCTCGACGAACCAGTGCTCGGTATCCACTTCGCTGACCGTGCCATTACCGGTATTGCTGACCAGAAGGGATTGGCCGTCGTCGGTTTGCACCAGATAGTTGGGGGCCGGCCCCGTCGCCACAGTTTTGACCAACTGACCGGAATCCAGATCCACAACGCTGATACTGCCACTGGCAGGATGCGTGGAAACGGCATAGCGACCGTCGGAAGTCACCAGCACATGGTGCACCGGCCCCGGCACTTCCAGTTTGCGGTCAATCGTCTTTGTGGCCGTGTTCACCAAATAGAGCAGCCCGGTACTCCCTGCCTCCAATTCAGTAGACTCCCCGCCCCCATGATGAGCGGCGTGTTCATCTTCTGAAACGCCTTCGGGGCGACTAACCGGCTCCTGACGATCATGCGCCGACAAACTACCCACCACCAGATACCGGCCATCCGGGGTCAGTGCCGAACCGTGGGTATTCAGTGTGCCGCCAATGGACGACGTCACCTTGCGGTTTTCCAGATCAATAACGCCGACGGCATCCGCTGTGCCCATGGGAACAAATGCCCGGTTCGTGTCTGCGGCCACTATCAGCGAAAAACTCATAGCGACACTGGCCGTAATTCCAGCAATCCACTGCTTGCGAAACGAATGTTTCATAGCGTGGCCTTTTTGGTCAGAGGGTTTCAGTAAGATTTCCTCGCCCGGTAAGCAAGATCCCGAACAGGCATGGTCATTACTTGGCAGTCCATCACACCAAGCTGAAACAGGCCTGAAAACAGTTGCGAAACATGCATCCGTTTGACCAGAATCAAGGTGGAACGATTCACAATGACCATGGACGACCAATGCAAGACGTGCCCCAGGAAAACCAGCGAACAACCAAAACCCACGCCGACCAGCTCAACCGGCAGTGTTACTGCATCACTCTTGACCGAAAAGCGCTCACTGACAGCCTCCGGAAGCAGTTTTCAGGCATTGGGAACGAGCTGCCGACCACTCCTGAACTCCTTCATCTCTTTTCAAACACACCGGTTTTCGTTCCCCAGGCAGACATCGCGACGATGAAACGGATTGTTCAGGCGATCGAATTCGCAGCCGAGCTTCCGCCCTATAAGGAAAGAGCTCTGTCCTGGGCGCCGGACATCGCCGGTTTTGATCCAGGCCCCATCGGGGCCTTCATGGGCTACGACTTTCACCTGGGCGAGAACGGGCCTCAGCTGATCGAAATCAACACCAACGCCGGCGGCGCATTTCTGAACACGGTATTGGCCCGGGCTCAACACCGATGCTGTGACCCGTCCCAGCAGACCGCTGGCACCAACCGTGCACTGGATGGGTTCGAGGACGCGGTGTTTGCCATGTTCCAGCAGGAGTGGCAACGGCAAGGTGGCGACTCGACGCCCGGTTGCCTGGCCATTGTGGACGATGCCCCAGAATCCCAGTTTATGTTCCCGGAATTCCAACTGGCCCAGCAGTTATTCCAGGCCAGAGGTATTGAGACCTTGATCCTCGACCCATCGGAGCTTGAGTATGTTGATGGCGCTCTGAGCGCCCACGGCAAGCCTATCGACATGGTGTACAACCGCTTGGTGGATTTTGCCTTGGAGGCCCCGGCTCTTGGGGCGCTGAGGCGCGCCTACCTCGACGGCGCGGCGGTCGTCACGCCCAATCCACGCGCCCATGCGCTTATGGCCGACAAACGGAACCTGATCCTGCTATCTGATGCCCAAACCCTGCGCGACTGGGGCCTGAGTGAAACCGAGGCAGGATTTCTGGATAGAGCTGTACCGAAGACCCGGCTGGTTTCAGCAAGTGATGAGGCGGAGTTGTGGAGCAACCGGCGTAAACTGTTTTTCAAACCGGTAGCGGGCCATGGCAGCAAGGGCGTCTATCGGGGCGAAAAACTGACCCGCCGCGTTTTCGAAGAGATCCTGAAGGGTGATTACATCGCGCAGAACTTCGTTCCCGCCGGAGAACGCACGCTGAGAGTGGATGGCACGGTCACCACCAGAAAGGTCGATATCCGTTTGTACACCTATGCCGGGCAACATCTGCTTGCCGCTGCCCGTGTGTACCAGGGCCAGGCCACCAACTTTCGAACGCCGGGAGGTGGCTTTGCGCCCGTCTTTGAGGTGTGAAGGTGAGCCTCAATTGGAAACATTCAAAGGGATTAAGCCGTCAGCAAAAGTGCTCGGATCTCATAGATCCTGCATTCGGCCAACCTGACGAGCCAGTCTCATCGACTCATTTTCCTCCATCGCCAAAAGAGATTCGAACAGCTCTTTTGCTTCTGGAATTTCGGCTTTTCCAATCAGCGTTTTGTAGAGATCAATAATCTGATCATGAAAGTCGAACACTTCCCGGCAGATACCATCAAAATCAAGCTTCGCGTAAGGCTCGTCGCAGGTTCGATGAGTTTTGATCGGATTATGGGACAGGTAGTCGTACACCCGAGTTTCCAGTGCCTTCTTATCCCCTTGGTGCTCAAACTCGTTCACGATCCGCTCTATTTCCGATTCATGAGCTGCCAGATAATCCAAAAGCGCACGGGCCCGTTCTTCCTCGTGCTTTGTTGCGCAATGGGACAGACAGCTCGCCAGATGTGAGTGCAGATCGCGCGTCCAGTCGATCAGTTGTCCAAAAGTCTTTATATCCATATCTTTTTTCCTTTTTTCCTTTTTTCTTCTCCATAATATGACTGACATCAAATAGGTATCCCGTCGTCAAATGAGGAGTCCTATTTGCATTTCCAGTGTTCAGTTGGGCTATGCGCTCGCCTGGCTAATTCGCTAATCCATTGCAAACCGCAGGCACTGCAGCAAATCGCCGCCTCTACCGGCTTCAGATCGATTCCACAACCTCAGAGAGCATATCCCTGACCTTCCCGGCAACCTGCTTGAGCTCGTCATTATCGATGGCGCTCATGGAAGCCAATGGATCCTCTGCACTTACCTCAATGCCCTCCGAAACCTCACGAAGAATAACGTTGCAAGGCAGCATGGCACCCACGCGAGGCTCCACACCGATGGCTTCCCAGGCCATGCCAGGATTGCAGGCCCCGAGAATCCGATAGGCCAACATATCCTTGTCCAGCTTTTTCTTCATGGTGGCTTTGACATCAATTTCTGTCAGCACACCGAACCCGTGATCAGTGAGGGCCTGACGCGCTCTTCTGTCCACGTCCTCGAAATCGACATCTTTGATAACTCGATCGATCGTGTATGACATAGCTACCTCCAATGATTCAGAAGTTCATTGCTTTGACCCGAGTTTCACCACCCTCAAACGCAGCGCATTCACGATCACGCTGACCGAGGACAGCGACATGGCGGCCGCTGCAAAAATGGGCGACAGCAGTATCCCGAAAAACGGGTACAAAACCCCTGCCGCTATCGGAACACCGGCGGAGTTGTAAACGAAGGCGAAAAACAGGTTCTGACGGATATTGCGCATGGTCGCCAGAGACAAACGGCGCGCCTCGACAATGCCCATCAGGTCGCCGCGTAGCAGCGTAATGCCGGCGCTTTCGATGGCGACATCGGTCCCGGTGCCCATGGCCACACCGACATCCGCCGTTGCCAGTGCAGGCGCATCGTTTACGCCGTCACCCGCCATCACGACAACACGGCCTTCGTCTTTCAGGCGCTGGACGATCTTGCCCTTATCTTCCGGCAGGACTTCCGCTTCCACTTCGTCGATATGCAGTTTTCGGGCAACTGCTTCAGCTGAAGTGCGGTTATCGCCGGTCAGCATGACCACCCGGATGCCGTCTTTTTGCAGCGCGGAAATAGCGGCTTCGGTGGTTTCCTTGACCGGATCGGCAATCGCCAGCAACCCTGCGACGTTTCCGTCGACAGCAGCAAAAATCACGGTAGCACCATCTTTTCGGAGCTGGTCGGCGTCGCCGTCAAATCGCGTGGTGTCGACATTTTCCGACTCCATGAGAAGGCGGTTACCAAGTAGCACCCGCTTGCCGTCTATTCGACCGGTAACCCCTTTACCATTCGGAGAGTCAAAGTCTTCCGCATCCGGAAGCTTCAGGTCCATGCCCTTGGCTTTATCGAGTATGGCGTGAGCCAGTGGGTGCTCACTGCCTTTCTCCAGGCCACCTGCATAACGCATGAGACTACTGTCATCGAACCCGTTGGCCGCGACAAGCCGGGTGACTTGCGGCTTGCCCTCTGTCAGCGTGCCGGTTTTATCCACCACCACCGTGTCCACTTTCTCCATGCGCTCCAGTGCTTCTGCATCACGGATCAGCACACCACTCTGTGCGCCGCGCCCGACGCCGACCATAATGGACATAGGCGTTGCCAGACCTAGGGCGCAGGGGCACGCAATAATCAGCACGCTCACAGCAGCAATCAGACCGAATGCCATCGGGGGCGTCGGCCCAAGGAAGGACCAGGCAATGAAGGCGATAATGGCGATCACGATTACGGCTGGCACAAAGTATCCTGCCACCTTGTCTGCCAGCCCCTGGATGGGTGCACGGCTGCGTTGAGCGCTGGCCACCATCTGCACAATCTGGGACAGCATGGTGTCCCGACCGACCTTGTCGGCCCGCATGATAAAGCTGCCCTGCTGGTTGATACTGCCACCGATCACCTGATCGCCAGACTTTTTGCTGACTGCCAAAGGCTCGCCGGTCACCATGGACTCATCCACGTTGGAGCTGCCTTCGAGCACCTCGCCGTCCAGCGGCACCTTGTCGCCTGGGCGCACCCGTAGGCGGTCGCCGACCTTCACCTGATCCAGCGACACATCGGACTCACCGCCATCATCATCCAGTTTTCTGGCCGTTGCCGGCGCCAGATCCAACAGCGCCTTTATGGCACCGGAGGTTTTTTCCCGGGCTCGCAATTCCAGCACCTGGCCGAGCAATACCAACACCACAATGACCGCTGCCGCTTCGAAGTACACCGCCACCGATCCATCTTCCTGCCGGAAAGCGCCCGGGAATACCTGTGGAACAAGTGTGGCTACCAGGCTGTAGATCAGCGCTACGCCGGTGCCAATGGCAATCAGCGTGAACATGTTCAAATTTCGGCTAACCACGGATTTCCAGCCCCGGACGAAGAAGGGCCAGCCGCACCAAAGCACCACGGGCGTTGCCAGCACCAACTGAATCCAGTTGGACATCTGAGGAGCAACAATATGGTCAAGCCCGGTCAGGTGCCCACCCATTTCCAGCACCAGGACCGGCAATGTCAGAACCAGGCCAACCCAGAACCGGCGGGTCATGTCCTTGAGTTCTGCCGAAGGACCGTCGTTCAGACTCACCTGTTCGGGCTCCAGAGCCATCCCGCAAATGGGGCAGTCCCCCGGCCCTTGCTGGCGAATTTCCGGGTGCATGGGGCAGGTATACATGGTGCCCGGTGCTACTGGCTCTTGCGGCATCTTTTCCTCACCGAGGTATTGCTCTGGGTCCTCGTCGAATTTGGACTGGCAACGCGACGAGCAGAAGTACCAGGTTTTACCGCCATGCTGGCTGCGGTGTTCCGCGGTATGCGGATCCACTGCCATGCCGCAAACCGGATCCTTGGCGGTGTGCTCACCAGGTTCGTTATCGGTGTGGTGATCGTCGTCATAGGCGTGATGGTGCTCAGTCATTGCGATCTCCTGTTTTGTCGGCGGGCCAGTCTGCAAATGCAATAAAATACAGTAGAACCAGATTGACGATGGGGATCAATATCAGCACACCCATCCACCCCGGATACCCGGTGCGCTGGCAAATACGCCAAGCCGGAATGACCACCACAATGGCAATCACCAGCATCCACAGCCAGTGGCCTGCCCACATGGTATTCCCGAACATGTTATCTCCCATCATGGCAATAGCCTCTCTTCCTGATTCAGATTAATGATGATGCGCATGACTCTCTTCCTGTTTCGCTTGCGCCGATTCCGGTGATCTTTTAAGGAAAATCTGCTCGGATACTGCAATCACGATCATGGTCACGACTGCCACGCTGATGACGAACGGGTCCGTATTAAGCTTTACCCAGACGAAGCCGCCCAGCGCCAAAAGATCCAACAAGATGGCTGTTGCTGGCACCCAGGTGTTGGCCTTAATGTCTTTGCGTAGATAACGGAGCACACCCCAGTGAATGGCAATGTCCATAATCAGATAAAACACGATACCCAACGCAGCAATGCGTGACAGGTCAAAGAAGGCGGTCAGAATCAGACCCAGGACAACGGTATACACCAGTGTGTGTTTCTGAATGCTGCCGGGCATCCCGAAATGCCGATGAGGAACCAGTTTCATCTCCGTCAGCATGGCCAACATGCGGGACACAGCAAATACACTGGCCAGAATTCCTCCCGCCGTGGCCATCATGGCAATCGCAACAGTAAACCAGACGCCGTATTCGCCGAGAGCGGGGCGTGCAGCAGCGGCGAGAGAGTAATCCTGCGTTTCGATAATTTCAGCCAGAGATAGATTGCTGGCGACCGCAAATCCCACCAGCGTGTAGATCACCACACAGGCGGCAATGGAGATAACGATGGCACGGCCGACATTTCGCTTCGGGTCGATGACTTCCGAACCACTGTTGGTAATGGTCGTAAAGCCTTTGAACGCTAGAATGCCTAATGCAGTTGCGCCCAGGAAGTTGCCCAGCGCTCCAGCTTCACCAGTCTCCGAAAAATCAACCGAGATTGAGTCGGCAATCCAGACCCCGACCAGACCGAAAATCAGTATGCCGCCGATTTTCAGGATCCCGATAAAGGAAGCCACCCCTTGAATCATCCGATTGCCCAGCAGGTTGATCAGAAAGGCCGCCAGAATGAGCGCCACGCCGAGAATGGGCACCATGCGGCCACTGTCATCCCCGCCAAAAAGTTGCATGGTGTAAGAGCCAAAGGTCCGGGCCAGGAAGCTCTGAGCGATGACCATGGAAAAATACATCAACAGGGCGTTGAAAGCCGTTGGCAGCCGGTTTCCGTAGGCCTTGTGCAGGTACATGCCGATACCGCCGGCGGAAGGGTAGGTATTGGAGATCTTGATGTAGGAATAGGCGCTGAAGCTCACAATCACCGCTGCAGCGAGAAAGGCCAGCGGGAATAGCACACCGGTCATCTGGGCCATCTGCCCGGTCAGAGCAAAAATACCGGCGCCAATCATGACGCCGGTACCCAGCATCACCGTCCCTGGCAGAGTGAGACTACCTTCCTGGTAGCGAGTGCTTCGATCTTCCTCCCTGCTCATTCAATCTCCTCTTATTTTTTCATGGGTGGAATCTTGGAACAGCAGAACGGCTCATGCTTGGCATTTGCCCGGACGTTGTCGTCGGTAAACCGGTACCAGGCCAGTTTGCGCCGGGTCCACCATCCGGTTTTCAATCGGCCACCGTAAGCCTTGATCAGTTCCAGTAATTCATCGACGGACCAGTGGGTTCCATCGTACGTCACCTGCAATGTGCCATTTGGCTTACGCTCGGCGAAATCAACGCATGGGTGGTGATTCAGATCGTGGATGAGCCCCTCCCACTGATCCTCTCCAAGCCCCTCGACGGTCATTTTTCGGCGCAACAAAAACTGCTCCTGGTTGGTTGCTTTGTGTGCTTTGGTCATGGGGTGACACCTCTCTTCCTGATGACTTCTCCCTGTATCAAAACACTTCAACCTGAACTGCGACTGAAAATGGACACATGCTTTCGGTGGATTTGAGTTACATCAAATCATAGACGAAAAAGGCCATCAGTTTCCCAATGGCCCTTCAACATCAACGTCAGAATGCAATTCGAGCGCCGATCACGGCAAACCAGTCTTCTGTGCTTCCGCCGCCGGTTTCAGCGAAATCCGCGGTATCACCGTATTTTTGTTCATGCACCACACCGACATAGGGCGAAAAGGCGCGATCAACCAAGTCATAACGCAGACGCAGCCCTGCTTCGGTGGACACCAGACCTTTGCCAACACCAATTTCACGATCCTCACTGAAGGCCACCGTTGCGTCCAGTGTCGCCGCGAGGATCCAATAATTGGTGAGCAATAATTCATACTCTGCGTCCAGCTCAGCGGACGTCTCACCTTCATCGCTCACATACAGGTTGGCATCAACCTCAAACCATTGGGGTGCAAGCCCAGCGACACCCAGTACGGCGTAAGTTCGATCCGGTCCTTCAGGGGTGTCAAAGCGAACACCCGCTTTGGCATCGAAGAATTTAGAGATGGGGATCTGGCCGACCAACTGATTTTCCAGTGTTTCGTAGGCCTGTTCTTCTATCTCGTATTCACCGGTTGTGAGCAGCCGGACTTTAAAATCGTCGGTGCCATAAAAGGCATCCGCATTCCAGACGCCCAGTTCCTCATCATCGTCGCTGTAGCGGTATTCAAACTCCTCGAACTGAACCCCCCAGGTTGTGAGCGGCTGTTTACGAGCGGTAGTGTCAGAAATCATTTCCTGAGCTGTCACCGCCGTTGAGAAGCCAACAGAGGCAATAAGACTGACTGCGACAAGTGATCGAATACAGCTCATACCTCACCTCCATCTTCAGCAATCGCGTCTGTTTTCGCCTGGGTTGAATCCGGGCCACCTTCGACAATCACCTTACGGAACATTCCGGCCGCCGCGTGGTAGGAAAGGTGGCAATGGAACGCCCACTGCCCCGGGGCATCGACTTCGGTTTCCATGTACACAGTGGTGCCCGGATTCACGCTCACAGTGTGCTTGATGGGATTCCACTGGCCGGCGCCGACGTCCAAAATCGACCACATGCCGTGCAGGTGCATTGGATGCGTCATCATGGTTTCGTTAACAAACTTGAAGCGGACCCGCTCACCGTATTTCAGACGAATCGGATCGGCGTCTTCATACTTGACGCCATTAATGCTCCAGGTGTAACGCTCCATATTGCCGGTCAGGCGAAGCTCGATTTCCCGGGTCGGTTCGCGGTCTTCATACAACGGATCCTGAGCCTTCAGGTCGGCGTAAGACAGAAATTTACCGCCATTAGCAGCTTTGGGCATGAGGCCACTGCCCTTGGCATAGAAAGGATCGCTTTTATCTTCTTTTCCCATCGTCATGGAACCATGGTCCATACCTTCCATATTGGAATGATCCATGCTGTCCATGTTGGAGTGGTCCATTCCCTCCATTGAGGAGTGATCCATCCCGGACATATCTTCTGAGCTGCCCATATCCATGCCTCCATGATCCATCCCCGCCATGCTGCCATGGTCCATACCGGGCATGCCGCCCATATCAGCCATTGTCAGGCGGGCAGGTTCACGCAGTTGCGGCACGGCCGCTTCCATACCCTTTTCAGGGGCCAGTGTTGCCCTGGCGTATCCGGAACGTCCCATGGATTCGGCGAAGATGGTGTACGCCTGCTCATCCTTCGGACGTACGATCACGTCGTAGGTTTCCGCTACACCAATCCGGAATTCATCGACACTAACGGGCTGAACGTTGTTGCCATCGGCCTGAACGACGGTCATATCCAGACCAGGAATCCGGATATCAAAGTAGGTCATGGCCGAAGAGTTGATGAATCGCAGCCGGATGCGTTCGCCCGGCTCAAAAAGCCCAGTCCAGTTCTGGTCCGGCCCCTTACCGTTGATCAGACCCGTAAAGCCTTGCAGGTCCTCAACGTCCGCTTTCATCATGCGCATGTCGCCCCAGGCCATCCGGTCTCGGACCGTATTCATCAGGCCATTCTTTGACGCGTCCGAGAAAAACTCGCCCACGGTTTGCTGCTCGCGGTTGTAATAGTCCGGCATCATTTTCAGGTTGCGCATGATGCGGTCACCGGAATGGGGGTGTTTATCAGTCAGCTGTACCACGAATTCACGATCGTAGCGGAACGGCTCACGGCCCTCGGGCTCAATGACAATGGCACCATAGGCCCCGTCTGGCTCCTGAAAACCAGAGTGGCTATGAAACCAGTAGGTGCCTGCTTGCTGGATAGGGAATTCATAGGTGAACGTTTCACCCGGCTTGATGCCAGGGAAACTGATACCTGGCACACCGTCCTGATTGAAAGGCAGGATCAGACCGTGCCAGTGAATGGACGTCATCTCATCCAGGTTGTTGGTCACATTGATCTTGACGGTTTCACCTTCCTTGAAGCGCATCACCGGTCCCGGAGATGCACCGTTATAGCCAATACCTTCTTTCACGAAATCGCCGGTATCAATTTTTACCCGGTCGACCGTAAGGTCGTACTCACCGGCCAGAACCATGGCTGGCATCAGCAGGCTCAAAAGCCCTGTCAAAAAGCGTGGTTTCATCTGTGTTGCTCCGAACTACACGTCATTGAAGCCGGGCCGAGAAACGTGTCTCAGCCCCGCGCTCGCGGACCTCAGTTAAGCGAGTTACTCGAAATTGACCTCACCGTACATCCCGGCCTGATAGTGGCCCGGCACGTTGCAGGCAAATTCGATATTGCCTTTATCAGAGAACTTCCATACCACTTCTTTACTTTGGCCCGGTTCCAGCAACACGCTGTTCGGGTCGTCATGCTTCATGGAATGGCCATTCCCCATATCCATATTCATCATGTCGTGGTTCAGCTTGCCGCCCTGGATGACGCCATGCTCAACCATCATCATCATTTCCTCTTGATGAGCTTCGTGCATGTCGGGAGTGCCAACACTGAACTCATGGACGAGGTTTCCCTTGTTCTCCACCACGAAGCGAACGGTTTCACCCGGCTTTACACTGATTTCTTCGGGTTCGTAGTAGTTGTCGTACATCTCGACAGTTACGGTTCGGCTGGCCTCCGACGCTTTGCCAGGTTCACCGCTTGTAGCGCCGTGCCCGTGGCCACCATCATGGGCGCCAGCCGCAAACGCTGTTGCCGACATTGAAAGCGCCATACCCGCTACGAATAGTTTTGATGCATTCATCGTTTTATCCTCTGTAAAATATTGCTCGAAAAACACTGCCGGATTGAGCCCCAATCTTGAGCAATGTCCAGAATCGGTTGTTACCTTCTCTCACTAACCTGAATTCTTTCTGAAAAACTCGAACTATTTTCCGTTCAGGCTGAATTCAGGTTAATCAGTCACACTTTCGACCGCGGACCATACATAGAAGGAAAAACTCATGCGTTTACTGCTCGTCGAAGATGACCGCTTGCTTGCTGAGGGCCTGGTCAGGCAGTTGGGAAAAGCAGGTTTCAGCGTTGATACAACTCCCAGTGCCCGAGAAGCCGTCGTTCTGGGTGAGCAAGAGGATTACCGTGCTGTTGTTCTGGACCTGGGTCTACCTGATGGCAACGGGCTGGACGTATTGAGAAAGTGGCGAACGAATCACGTCAGCTGTCCGGTCTTGATTCTGACCGCGAGAGGCGATTGGCAGGATAAGGTTAACGGCTTAAAAGCCGGGGCAGACGATTACCTGGCAAAACCTTTTCAGACAGAAGAGCTAATCGCACGCCTCAACGCACTCGTGCGTCGAAGTGAAGGAAGGGTCCATGCTCAGGTTAAAGCCGGCCGCTTTGAACTGGACGAAAACCGCCAGAGTCTCAAGATGGACGACGGCGTGGAACATACACTTACCGGCACCGAATTCCGGCTGCTACGTTGTTTGATGAGCCGCCCTGGCCACGTCTTTTCCAAAGAACAACTAATGGAACAGCTTTACAACTTGAATGATAGCCCGAGCGAAAACGTCATTGAGGCGTATATTCGGAGGTTAAGGAAGCTAGTGGGCAGCGAAACCATCTCAACACGACGCGGCCAGGGGTACATTTTTAATGCGATTCCTTAAAAAGCCTGCGTCCGTAAAAGGAACCTTGCTTGCGCTGTTACTGCCCGCCGGAATTGGTCTAATGGGGGTGGCGTGGTTGGTCCATGGCTTGCTGCTCGACCGAATGTCTCGGGAATTCGTTGAAAGCCGACTGAAAGATGAAGTCGTTTTCCTTGAGCACCAGATTCGCGACGCGAATGGTGAAGTTGACACTCTCCAGACGGGCGATTATTTCCAGGATGTTTTTCATCATGCCTTTGCCATACATACACCCGAACAGACCATCATTTCACCCGATACTTGGGAGCCCTTGTTAACGCCTCTGATTGAAAACGAAGAAGACGGAACCGTTCGCGTAGAAGATGCCGAAACCACTGATACTCGCTTAGACATCCTCGCCTACCGAAAGTCTTTTCAGGTCGGTGAAACACCCATCGTCGTAATCGTTTCTGAAGATCTGGGTGCGCTGAAACGCAGCCAAGCTGCACTTCATACCTGGACCGCCGTAGTATCAGTTCTGTTGATTATGCTCTTGGTCGCCGTGCTCTGGTTCGGAATCACGATGTCCATGCGACCGGTTGTCACACTCAAAGCCGCATTAAAAAGACTCCAGGACGGAGAGATCTCCCGAATCAACGTTCAGTCGCCAGAGGAGTTCCACCCGCTGGTTCTTCAACTAAATCAGTTGCTGGACTCCTTAGATCAGCGACTGGAGCGCTCCAGGGACGCTCTCGCAAACCTGTCTCATAGCGTCAAAACCCCCATCGCAGCCGTCCGGCAGATACTGGAAGACGACACACGTCCTCTCGACACCAATCTAAGGCGCCAGATGGTGGAGCGACTAAGCGATATCGACAGGCAATTAGAAGCTGAAATGCGTCGAAGCCGTTTTGCAGGGCCCCAGATTGGAAAAAGCGCCTACCCCATAAAACAGGCACGGGATCTTTTGTGGATGCTCGGTCGTTTATATCCGGAAAAGTCGTTTGAACTATCGAGTTCTCTGCCTGAAGACAGCCGATGGCCGATAGAAGAACATGATCTAAATGAAGTATTGGGCAACTTACTCGACAATGCTGGCAAATGGTCTTCGAGATGCGTAGAGCTCTCTGTGGAACAAGGCAGCGGCTTCAAGCGAATAGTTGTTGCTGATGATGGCCCAGGGGTTAATCACAAGGATTTAGCCAGTTTGGGCCAAAGGGGTCTGCGGCTAGATGAGCAAACACCTGGGCACGGTCTCGGCCTTGCTATCGTTCGAGATATAGTGACTCGCTATGAAGGTAAAATCAGCTTTTCGACTAAGTCCTGTAGCGGTTTACGCGTTTCTATCGAATTATTAAGATAAAATCGAATGTTCGCTTTTGTTTAGCGACGGGAGGAGCCTGATCGCAACCCGAGAGTGATCATCAACTGGAGCTGGCAGCGCCTGCGGCATCCAAAGGAACCAAGGACACAAGTTACGCAACTAGATCTCAATGCTCTCAGCTATCTCCAGAGCATCCTCGACCTCGACACCAAGGTAGCGCACGGTGCTCGACATATTTGTGTGTCCCAACAGCAACTGGACAGCTCGAAGATTCTTGGTCTTCTTGTAGATCAATGTCGCTTTGCTGCGTCTCATTGAATGGGTTGCGTAGACTGTAGGATCAAGTCCAATGCTGGTAATCCATTTTTTGACAAGACGGGCGTATTGATGAGTCGTGATATGGTCAAACTTTCGTATCCGGCTCGGCCACAAATGATCCATACCTGAGAGTCCGCGCAACTCGATCCATGCTTCGACCGATTCGCGCGTCTTTTTGGTTATCTCAAACTGAACAGGCTGACTGGTCTTCTGCTGGATGACTTGCGCCCGATCCAGAACCTCACCGTTTCTGGAAATATCTCGAACCAATAGCTTTACCAGATCGCAGGATCGGAGTTTGCAGTCAATTGCCATGTTGAACATCGCCAGCTCGCGGATGTTCTTTGCTATCTCTAACCGAATGCGGATAGCCCATATTTGTTCGAGTTTGAGCGGTAGCTTCTGGCCGACGAGCTTCCCTTTGTTCCAGGGAGCTTTGCTAATAGGAAACGTCATGACGTGGCCCTCCTTGGAGGGTAAGGGCCTTTAAGTATGGTTCAGAAAATTGTTCCCTGCTGGCCAGCCTGGTCGCAAAGCGAGCATTCAGATTTGGGCATAACGATGTTCTGAGTCAGGCCGCTGGTTCGCCATCGTCAGTCACCAGCTCGGGCGCGCATTTCCCAATACTCAGCGCGCTCGGTGTCCTTCTGCACGCCTTTTCCCGTGCGGTAAGCGCTTTCAACCTGTTCCATGGCAATCCTGTCGCCGATTTCAGCTGCCCGCAGATACCAACGAAAGGCATTGCTGTAACTCTGTTCTACTCCCTTACCCTCCGAGTACATGTTAGCTACGTTAAGCATGCCCTGAGGATTCCCGTCCTCGGCGAGTGTAAGATAGCGCTCGAACGCAAGGTCATACTGACCCATTTTATAAACGGCATAGGCTTCCAGCGTTCTGATCATTTCCCGAGCAACGCGAATCTGGTCATCCGACGCCTGGGCTGTAGTTGCATTGGGTGCCATAAAGACTAACGCCGCGAGTACCGTTGCTTTGAGATCGTGCCTGTATGATTGCATGACAACTTATGTTTCCGGTGTTGTGACTGTGAACTGACGGGCTGCTTCCGTGTTGCCGAAGTGTTTGTAGCGAATGATAGTGCAACACGCTTTGCCCTCCGGATATATTCGACGATGAACGTGTTTAAATGGGTCTTTGGGAGGATGGGTCCTACCCCGTTTTTCGGGCATACCTAAAGAGAGTTTTTCAATGAAAAGCAATGGCCCGGAACATGCAGAGCACTGAAAGTCCCGAATATCCGCTTTTGTTTAGGTGCCGCGTGGAATGCGGGACGGTCGCAAAGCGAACATTCGAAGTGGTGCCCAGAGCGCCATCTTCCAGCCGTAAAAGGCCAGGGATTTCGTTGAGACCGAAACCCAGCTACTGCGCCGTTTTCACAAACTTCAGCCTATCAAACTCGCCAGTTACTACGCGTCTGTTAAGTAAAAGTATTTGAAGGCTTCTCGATCACTCTACCTTTAGATTTTGCTGGTATTGCAGCATTTGCTCCATCATCAGCTGCATTTGATCCATGCGCTCCTGCATCATCTGAATTTGTTGCTCGTTAGACAGACTACCACCATTCTTTGATTTACCGCCGCCGTTCATCATGTGCTGACCTCCCATCATGCCGTTTTGTCCACGCATCATGCCGGGGCCCATCATACCGTGATGCATAAAACCCATTTGCTCTTGCATCGCCTCCCTGTGTTCTCGCATCAATCGTTGCCGTTCTTGCGGTGAAGCTTCATCAGGAATGCGTTGCATCAGCTGGTTCATGTGAGACCAGTTCTGGTGCATCTGTTGCATTTGCTCCTGATCCATCATCATGCCAGGACCATGCCCTTGCCATGAGCCTTGATCACCATGCGCTAGCACGAATGCAGGAAAAACCAACAACGCAGCGGTTGCTGTAAGTCCTTTAAATGAAATCATAAAGTTTACCCTCGAAATAAAATTAGACGTCCACACCATCGCACTTATCATTGTAGATCTTTATCCAGACAAACGCCGATTTTGACGACTACTAGTGTAGATTAGTTATTGACCCTGTAGTGGCTACAGGGTTTTAAATTGCATCATTTGTACGAAAACCGGAGCCGAGAAAATGAGCAAACCCTGCAATGGGCAGTGTGGTAGTGAAGACTCTGTCGTAGATGACAAGTTTCAGGGACGCGCCACCGCCGAAACAGGTAGCCAGCTAAGCACCTACAAAATACCAAAAATGGATTGTCCCTCGGAAGAGCGAATGATTCGAATGGCACTGACTGGCGTTGAAAACATTCAGTCGCTGTCATTCGATTTATCGGGTCGTACATTGGAAATTATCCACCATGGAGAAACCGGTCCTATTACCAGCAAACTGGAAAACCTGGGCCTGGGTGCTTCCTTGCAGCGGACAGAAGACGCCAGCGCTGAATCCGTCAGAGCGGCTGAATCTTCTAAGGCCAACGAAAGCGGAGAATCCGGCACTTTATGGATACTGCTGGCAATCAACGCTCTGATGTTTCTGGTCGAGATGACGATGGGCCTGATCGCCCAGTCTGCTGGCCTGATTGCAGACTCGCTAGACATGCTTGCCGATGCCGCCGTCTACGGTCTCGCACTTTACGCCGTTGGACACGGAATCAAAATGCAGGTCAGAGCGGCGCATGTGGCTGGCATCCTCCAGCTTATCCTTGCCGCTGGGGTATTGGTTGAAGTTGGCAGGCGCTTTCTGTTTGGGAGTGATCCCCAGTCGTTAATGATGATGGCCGTCGCATCTGTTGCTCTCATCGCGAATATCAGTTGCCTTCTTCTGATCGCAAAACACCGTGAGGGCGGTGCTCACATGAAAGCCAGCTGGATATTTTCAGCAAACGACGTGGTCATCAACCTGGGTGTAATACTTGCGGGGCTGCTCGTTGCCTGGACCGGTACCAACTACCCAGATCTGATTATTGGGGGAATTGTTGGTGCCATCGTATTGATGGGTGCCAAACGCATACTGGCACTGAAAGGCTGAACCATTCGGAGTCAAATGGTCGATTATTGGCCCGTCGTTGGCATTTCAGGGGGAGTAAACATCGATGCACAGTGAATTGAAGGCGTCCGATCTTACGGAGCTTGAGGCGACACGCAGGGCGGAAGGCGCAGGCGATTTCCAGACAGCCTTCACCCATCTGGAACGTGCCCATATCCTCAGCCAGAGGTATGCTCTGGCGCACGCTGCAACCCACTTACGGATGCTCAGACTGGGTTGGCGAACAAGAGACGTTCGTGAAGTGCTGGGGCAGTCTATTCGAACCATTGCCGCCCTGGTCTTTTCCCGAATTTAGGTTCCGTTGGGAAACACTGGTGCAAACATCAGCGCATTTGCACCCATGCCGGTGCCCGAGGATTTGGCAGTGGTGCTTTCGGAGGCGGAGGGAAGGCGTGACTAGAATGTTCGCTTTTGTTTAGGTGCTGGTCGCAAAGCGAACATTCTGGGGTCAGTTCACGAAACGGAAAAAATTGTACGCTAAGCCTTTGGCATCAATGATATCGACACCATTTTTTCCACAATTCATAAAGTTGCGCAGTAATTAGTCGACGACTGGCCCTTGCTAAATAATTTTCATTTCAGCATGAGTTGTGCTTTAAAAATTCAATTCTGCAACTACACTCATTGGGCGAACAGAGCGAGAAATCCGCCGTTAATTCCAATAGCGGGTACGCGAATGAATATCAGCTCTTAGGGGAATATTATGTTAAATTGTCTATTCACCGCTGAAGAACTAACCCCCCAATAACCCCTGCGCAAAATGCCCAGTAGCAAACGCCAGCCCCGCTGCGGCCGTACCCATGATCAAAGTCCGGAGTCCTGATCGCATTGCTGGTAAGCCATAGACGATACTTTTAAGCATTCCGATACCCAAGAAGACGACGCCTGCCAAACCAAGACTCGTCAGGAACTGAATCTGACTCTCCATACCCGGGATGGCATAAGGCAGTAAAGGTAAAGCACCAACCGACAAAAATGCGGCGAAGGTAGTCAACGCGGCTCGGCGTGGGCTGAGTCCGGCACCCGAGAGTCCGTACTCTTCTCGCAACATGGTTGCTACCCACACATCGGGATTACGACTGATAGCCTCCACTACTTGCTCCAGCAATTCGCCGTCGAATCCCTTCGCCTGAAACAGCTGGCGAATTTCCTCACGTTCACCTTCTGGCACAGCACG
Source organism: Marinobacter sp. MBR-105 (assembly GCF_053628895.1). NCBI lineage: Bacteria > Pseudomonadati > Pseudomonadota > Gammaproteobacteria > Pseudomonadales > Marinobacteraceae > Marinobacter > Marinobacter sp. MBR-105. The sequence continues at coordinate 206,301 of NZ_JBRJHG010000009.1, forward strand.
GATATGTTCACGTTCTGTGCGTTCAGCAAATTTGATCTGATTCAACTGCGCCTGGCCCGCTTCGTAATTACTTACCGCCATGCTGAAGCCGTCTGCAATCAGGTTTGCAAAGCCGAGTACCAACGCAACCTGTGGCGAGAAACCTGCGCCGAACGCACCCGATACAACCGCAAACGTTGTAACGCAGCCATCGATGCCGCCAAGCACAGCATCTGGTAGCGTCGAGGCCTTAACGGGACCAGCAAGCCGTGCACGAACGGCATTAGGCTGGTGCTC